>CAZARO010000499.1:0-4940 GCA_964487165.1 uncultured Solibacteraceae bacterium
GAATTTGGGCGGCGATTCTGGCTGTGACTAGTGTAGTGTCCGCGTAATAACTAGACTATGCGAAGACCGGGGGCATTTAAGTAATTGATATATTGAGCCAGATGTTGGTTGCCAGGCAAGGTCCGTTTCCGATCGGTGTGCATCTGTGTTTCTCTGTGGCCTAGCCAAGTCGTTCCAGGCAGCGACAGGACATCTCTTGAATTGGACTTGGCCTTGCGGTCGTGTCTCGGATACACCCCGCTGATTGCACACGACTTATAACCGGGCCGCGGGCAAAGGGCGCGGTCCACTGTCACTCGGAAAGTAATTAGAACTCAAGTAAGCTAATCCGAAAAGCATTGTTAGCCCTTTTGATTTTCTCCGCCGCCGGATTCATCGCCGGGATGGTTGCCGCTTACTGTTAAGTCCCAGGTTTTGCTGGGGTTGGAATGGCGAGACACGGTTTGAAGCAACCTAACCTAGGCATCCTCCTAGTTCTATTCGCCCCACGTGAGTTCTACTATCAAAAGGTATTCAGCGAGTTTAGTCGGAGGCGGAGGCGGCGGCTTGCGGGTCGCAGGAGGAGCGATCCTCAAGACGCTGCCGACCCAAGGTTTGCGGGGCATTTCCGCTGGGCGAAGGAGCAGGGCGTCCAGACATGCGAACCACGCCGTCAATTACTAGCCACGTTTGCTGCACTTCTTCCGGTTGTTCCCGCTTGATGCGGGGCCCTTAGCTCCTATTGGAGGGAACGTGCCAGAGACCCGATCGCAAATCACATTATGCCGCCGCACCAGGAAGCCGCCTGGACGTGAGAACGCTTTCCAGGTTGTCCTATCCATCAGCCGCAACGAGGAAGACCGCGCTTCTCTGAAGGGCATCTTAGACTCCGGCTGGACCGTCCTCGCGAAGTCCACCGTTGGGTCGGCACTTTCGCTTTTGCGGGAAACACCAATTCCAATTGTCATTTACGATTGCGAAATCCCGTCAGGCGCCTGGGGGGAGATGTTGGACCAGATCTCGCTTCTTTCCGATCCCCCGCTCTTCATCCTGGCTTCCCGGCTTGCCGATGAACGGGTATGGGCCGAAGCCCTGAATCTGGGAGCGTGGGACGTGCTGGCGAAGCCGTTTGTGGCGGACGAAGTGACCCGAATTGTCGACATCGCCCGCCAGCATTGGCAGGATCGTCACGGCCTGCATATCACCCGCACCAGGCAGCGGATGGCCGCCAACGGGAGCGGACGCCTGCCTGCAACCGGAACTTAGCTCTCGGGAGAGGACAAAATGGAAGCCATCATTCTGACCGATGACGAACTCAAGCGCCTCGAAACACGGTTTGGGCCGGTTGTGCGCCAAATGGGCCCGTGGATTTCCGATGGTATCTTCGGCTATGCCAGCGTTCCGGTTGCAGTCGTGGAGAAAGCAGCTGAAACGCTTGCAAATCCCAGTCTGCTGACAGTGCTCCCCCGCCTGCGCACGCCTGAGGGGAAGAGGGCGTTGGTGGAATTGTTGGAGAACTGCGGCTCGGTCCTGGTCGAGCGAATCGTTGACGCTTACCGGGACATCCGGCTTTGGCCTCGCCCCGGTGCGTTGCTGAATTCCAAGAACCCCGGGTAGTTTTCATGACACCTCAACAATCTACCGTTCCGGGCCGGGTCCTCATCGTCGATGATGACGAGCGGGAGCGAAAGAGCCTCGCCGCCATCCTTTGCGATAGTCATGTTGATATTCAGGTGGCTGCCGACGGGCTGGAGGCACTGCAACGGCTGACGGAATTCCGCGCCGACGTTATCGTTGCCGATTTGGTGATGCCGCGGATGGACGGCTTCGAACTGCTTCGGCATTTGAAGGAACGCGGAGATCTCACGCCGGCCATTGCGCTCACCGGTTTCGGCAGTATGGACAAGGCGCTCACCGCCGTCCACGACCTCAAGGCCTTCTGGTTCTTGGAGAAGCCGGTGGAACAGCGCGCCTTTAGAATCCTTCTGGATCGTGCGATTCTTCACAAAAGAAGCCAGCAGAAGGCCGACCGGCTCACGCGCGACCTAAGTCTTCGCGGCGTACTCGGGGAGTTGGTAGGCGCCTCCCCCGCGATGCTGCAGACCTTCTCCCTGATCAGGCAGGTGGCGCCCACCACGGTCCCCGTATTGATCCGCGGAGAGAGTGGTACCGGAAAGGAACTGGTCGCCCGGGAAATCCATAAGTGCAGCCCCCGCAGCGCCGGCCCTTTCGTCCCAGTCAATGCAGCCGCCTTGCCCGAGGCCCTGATCGAAAGCGAATTGTTCGGCCACGAAAAGGGCGCATTCACGGGGGCCATGGAGCGCACGGCCGGCTGTTTTGAACAGGCGCATGGGGGCACGTTATTTCTTGACGAGATCGGCGAGATGGCTCGGTCGACACAACCCAAGCTGCTGCTCGTTCTCGAAGATTTGCGCGTGCGCCGGCTTGGCGCTAAGCGCGAAATCGCAGTGGACGCCCGCGTACTGGCCGCGACCAGCCAGGAAATCGGATCGCATTTGAGAGAAGAACTGTACTATCGGTTGAGCGTATTCCAGATCGTAATTCCGCCCCTGCGCGAGCGCAAGGAAGACATTCCGCTGATCGCCGATGTGATGCTGCGGAATCTCAACAGGAAACACGGCACGCGCGTTACCGGGGTCGACGCCGAAGTACTCGGCCTCCTCTATCGGTACGATTGGCCAGGCAATGTGCGGGAACTGCGCAATGTTCTGGAGCGGGCCGCCATCATGGCGGGCGAGGGCTTGATCCGGCTCACCAATCTTGGCCGGCCCGCATTTGAACTAAGTCCCGGCCCGTATCGCCGGCCGCAATCCAACACTGAGTGCACTCGCATGCTCCAGCCTGGCCACACACTTATGGAACTCGAAGAGAGTTACATCAAGCTTACGCTCGATTACGTACGCGGCAATCGAAAGCTCGCCGCGGAAATGCTGGGGATTAGCTTGCGTACCCTGCAGAACCGCATCTCGGACCTCCGCCAGGAGGCACAGGCGGCAGCTCCCGGCGCTTGACGGTACCGCAAAGCGTCGACCAGCTTCCGGATCCGTTCGGACCGGCAAAGGCTGCACTTTGCGTGCGGAACTTGCCGGCTCGCAATCTGAAAATGCCGCGGCACCTGGCCGGGAGGCAAGGGCCCAGGACGCGTAGTCTTCAGGACTCGTCTGGCCTTCGGAGTGCTCTAACTACTGCGAGGTGAATTAATGCGCGGATTTACATTTCTGGTGGTGGCGGCTGTGGCTGCAATCGGCTTCACCACTACTACTCCCAAAGCGAAGGCCCAAGTCAGCGTCGAAGTCGGAGTGGCCCCTGATTGTCCCTATGGTTACTATGACGCGGCTCCCTATAACTGTGCTCCCACTGGCTACTATGGGCCAGAATGGTTTAACGGTGACGGTTTTATCGGCGCCGGCCCGTGGTTTCATGGCGCTAGCGACTTCCAGGGCAACGTAGATAACCGTTTGCATCCGGAGCACGGCTATTCGGGCCCGGCACCAAAACGCGGAGAGAAGGCCGAGCCGTCAAAACGTGTGGATAGCGCGCACTTCAAAGGAAATGAAGTCCGGGATGGCCGCGGCAAGGTAACGGCGGGCAAGAAGTAGAGACAGCCATCTGGAAGTGATTTACCGCTTTCGGCCGCAGAGCTGCTAAGTCGCCCTTTTCGCGATACGTCTTAGCTCAGAGGGAGCACAAAGGAAACGGGTTGTTCTTAGGGCTCTGCGCAGAATCTCATTTGTTTTCACACGAACTTGATTCGGAGCTTTTATATGTCAACAACGGCAACTGGTTCGATTCAGTATCCGGCGATTCGCAACTTCCGGGAGGCGCGGAAACTTATTCTACTCGCCTTGGCGACGCTGCTCTTCGCGTTCTCATCCTTCGCGCGCGGCCACAGCGCCCTGAACGGCGTTTGGACGCTGGTCCCCGCCAGTAGCGACTTTGCCGGACAGCCCGTCGTTCAAACCGGCACGGTAACCATCGCCGATCGGGAGGGCGTCATCATAGTCACGCGTAGTTTCGTGTACACAGGCGCCACCGAGACCTTCTTCTACAAGGACCTCTCCGACGCCGAAAACGGCGCCACAATTCATACCGGCAAAGATCTCAAGAGTAAGGCCAGATGGGATCATGACGTTCTGAAGGTAACCACCACGCTGTCAGGCGCGGTTACTCTGGAAAGCTACACCCTCTCCGCAGACGGTAGCATGATGGTCAGCGTCGTACGGCCGGACCAAAAGCCGATCTCGCTTGTCTTCCACCGCGAATAGAGCAGCTGCCCGGACGCGGAAGCGCTCGCCCGAGATGCAGAGACTGCACTTGAAAGTGCGGAATCTGCCGATCCGCAATCTGCAAAATGCTGCTGCCCCATGGGTAAACTCGCCGGCAATTCCAACCGGGGCGCCATCCGAACTGCTCTCTGTCTTTTTCCTTGCATTAGGGTTCCGCAAATCCCGATCGGCCTTCCCCGATTGGCGCACGAACTGCTGTAGGAAGGGTTTGGAGATTGCCCTTGCGCTTCCGAAGGTTGCAGCGGCGCATCACGTGCGCTTGAGTCCCATGCTGTTTCACTGAACGGACGTCCGGGCGAGCTTCGGTGGTGCGACTTCAGTCCGCCGGCGTCGAAAACGGCGCTGACGTGCTGGAAATATCTGGCGTGCCACGGACCGCGACTATGTCGCAGTCATCGAAAGTGGTCCAAGAGCCTGACGCCTATGGCGGCGCGAAGTCGACTTAGAAAGAAAGGAATGTACGCGATGTCTGAGACGAACTCGGTGGTAGCTATTTACGAAACCCACGCCCAAGCAGAGGAGGCAGTGAAAGAACTGCAGAGGTCAGGGTTTGACATGAAGAAAATGTCCATCGTCGGCAAGGACTATCATACCGACGAGAACGTCGTCGGATACTATAACACCGGCGACCGCATGAAGTACTGGGGCAAGCAA
>CAZARO010000500.1:0-4934 GCA_964487165.1 uncultured Solibacteraceae bacterium
TAACCGCTATTCGGCCGGCCGCTTCGACACCTTCACGCAACTCACCAGCGGCCTTCCCAATGACGTAGTCTACGGAGTCTCGGTGCTGGGCGACTTTGTGTGGGTGGCCACCGCTGCCGGCGGCGCGCGCTTGAATACGCGCACCCACCAGTGGGACTTATATAACGAGCGCAATACTCCCATGCAGGAGATCTGGACTTACAGCGTGACGGCCGCGCCAGACAAGGTCTACTACGCCGTATGGGGCGGTGGCGTGCTGGAATACGACGTCAAAACCGAGCGTTGGAAAGACTATAACGACCCCGACGGCGAAAACGAGATCGTTCTTTTCAAGGACCAGGGATTGGTTCACGAGATCGTTACTTCCGTGAGCTATGTGAAGGGAATCCTGTGGGCGGCCACTTACTTCGGAGCGTCCCGCTACGACAGCCGCAACTGGCAGAATTTCCTCGATAAAGACAGCGGCCTGCCGAGTAATTTCCTGAACCAGGTGAAAAGCCTGGACGGAACCCGCACCTGGTTCTCCACCGACAAAGGACTGGCGTATTACGACGGGGAGCGTTGGGCGACGTATCGTCCTTCGCTGGAGACGCATGCGCCGGAGATGCTGGTGCGCGACGCAAAGGGCGCCGTGACGAGCGTGCCGGTGGAATCCGCGCCGGCGCATCACTACACATTTGCCATCGATTTTCAAAATAACGACGTTTGGGTTGCTACCGCCAAAGGCGTGAGCCACGGAATTCGCATACTATCGACCGGAGACATAAACGAATGAACGCCATCGAAATACTAGACCGCATCGGAAGCGCCACCGAGGTGAAGAAGCACGCCATCACGGACCTTGCCGTTCTGAATGAGGCATACGACTACCCCAAGCCGAGCTCCTTTTCGCGCGGGCTGCGCATCGACGTGGGAGGTGTCGCGATCCTGTTGATTTCGGGCACTGCCAGCATCGATGAGGACGGGCAGAGCGTCCACATCGGCGACTTCCGCGCGCAATTGCAGCGCACCTATCACAACATCACCGGGCTCCTGCAGGCCGAAGGCGCGACGTGGAAGGATATCGTCCGCACCACCTGCTACCTGCGCGATATCGAGCGCGATTACGCGGCGTTCAATGAAGGCCGCACGGAGTTTTTCCGGGAGCAGGGGCTCGATCCGCTGCCCGCTTCCACCGGCATCCAGGCTATTCTATGCCGGCCAGAGCTGCTGGTGGAAATCGAAGCCATCGCCATGTTCGTTCCATCGCCTAAGGATGCACCATGCAACGGCACTGGCAACTGCTAGCGGCGCTGGCTCTGCCGGCGTTGTTGGGCGCGCAGTCTTCCACTTGTGCGTGCGGGGCGCAGCCGCCGGGGCCGCCTGCCAGCCGCACGCTGGCGCCCTATGGCAATACCCCGGAAGACCTGCGGCCGTTTTCGAAATTCACCGTCCCGTATTACGAACACTACACCAAGACGCCGGAGTATAACGGCCCGGCCGCCGAGTTGCGGACCGTTCCAGCGTCGGAGGTAAGCGAGGTATCGATCGGTTTCCTGGGGCCGATTCAGGACCACAAAGACATCGCGCTGGGAACGGCCATGCTGCATGGCGCCCAACTGGCTGTGGACGAAGCCAACGCGCGCGGCGGCTATGGCGGCAAGCCGTTCCGCCTCAAGCTGCATAACGATGCGGCCACGTGGGGCGCGGCCAGCAATGAAATCGTGAAGATGGTCTACGACGACAAAGTGTGGGCCATGCTGGGCTCCATCAGCGGCGATTCCACGCACATCGCGCTGCGTGTTTCTCTGCGCGCGGAGTTGCCCATCGTCAACTCCGCATCCACCGATCCGACCATCCCGGAGACCCTGATTCCCTGGATTCTGACGTCGATTCAGGATGACCGCGTGCAATGTTACACCCTGGCGCGCCGCATCTTCACCGACCTGGGACTGAAGCGCGTGGCCCTGCTGCGCGTCAACGAGCGATACGGCCGCTTCGGCGTGATCAAGTTCCGCGATGCCGCGCGGCGGCTGGGCCACCCGGTGGTGATCGAGCAGAAGTACGCCCCGCTGGACAACACGTTCACCCGCCAACTGCGCGTGATTAACGATTCGCGCGTGGACGGCATCGTGATCTGGGGCGATGCCGCGGCGGCCGGCGAAATCCTCGCCGAGATGCGGAAAATGGGCATGAAGCAGCCGGTATTCGGAAGCGCTCGCGTGATGGGCGATCCGCTGCTGGAGAAAGCCGGAGCGTCCGCCGAGGGGCTGGAAGTGGTCTATCCGTTCGACCCCAGCCGCGACGATGCCGCGTGGCTGTCTTTCCAGAAGCGCTACCAGGCGGCCTATCAGGCCAAGGTCGATTCCTTCTCCGCGCTGGGATTCGACACCATGAATATTCTGCTGGACGCGATCTGCCGCGCGGGCTTGAATCGCGGCGCCATTCGCAATGCGCTGTATTCGCTGGAAAGCTATAAGGGCGTCACCGGGGAGATGATCTTCGACCCCAACGCCAAGAACATCGCCGCGATGTATCTGGGCAAACTGCACGACGGCCAATGGACCTACCGGCGTTACACTACGCAGGTGCCGTACGCCACGGTGGGCGACGGCGGCGTGCAATACAACGGGCCCGCGCCGGCGGTATTGGCCGGGGAGCGGCGCAAGATCGCGCTCTTCGGTCCGGGCGCGGATGCGCTGGCCGGGAGTTTGAGCCGCGCGGGGTATGAAGTGGTTGGCATCGCTTCGGAAGCCGCGTGGGGGAAGGCCTCGAACGAGTTCGTGAAGCTGGTGTACGACCCCGACGTGATCGGCGTGGTGGCTACCGATCGAGCATCGGCGCACCTGGCGGAGCAGATCGCCGTGAAGGCGCTGATACCGGTGGTGGCCATCTCGGGCGACCGCGCGTTAACCTCGACGAACGTGCCTTGGATCTTCCGCCTGGATGCCGGCACCGCGCCGGCCGAAGCGGTGCGCTGTCTGAGCGAGGCGGCCGCGAGTGCGGGCGGCAATCGCGAGGCCATTCGCGCCTATCTGGCTTCCGGAAAGACGCTGGCGGGGCGGTTCTCGTTCGCCTCCACCGGAGAGCTGCGGTAAGGAAGTTATCCGGCTGATTTTCGCGCCTTGACTTCGTCGGCTTTGGACTCCAAATCCCGTTCGAGTTGCGCCAGGTTACTTCGAAACTCGGTCACCCAGGCTTTGGTCTCCTGTTCCACCTGGCTGCGGATAGCCAGGCTGAAAGTCTCGCAAGTCAAGAGCAGTTGGTCGAGCTGGATCTCGTTCGGCAGTCCGCCGCGAAGTTTCGCTAAGTGGCGAGCCCACTCCATGCGGAATTCCTCCAACGACTTGTCGAGCGCCAGCGCGCTTGTCATGTAGCGGATCCAGCCCGTCGAGTATCCGAAAAACCGATCCAGGGCGATGCAACCGCCGGCTATGCCAATGAGGAGATAGCCGGCTTCCGCAAAGTCAAATGGCAGTCTTTTGACGGTATCCGGCATGAGAGTCGCTTTCAGGACTGGCACCAGAGCACCGACGACGAAGAGCGCGATGGCCACAAAGCGAAGCACGGTCGACGCTAGAGATTTCAGTTTCATCTTGCGTAAGTACCAGTCGATCTGCCTTCGCGCCTCGCTCTCCACGTACCCGCGCAGGACGACCAGCGAACTGTCTAGGTCGAGATCTTTCCAGGACAGGTTCCACAGTTCGGTTGGTAACTTGGACATAAGTGTTTCCAGTCTATGCAGTAAGCGGACGCGGCGCGGGGAGTTGCGATTGCTAAATAGTTGAAAAGGGATGGAAAGAAGTTGCGGTCCGGGTGTGACTCAAAAACTCGTGAGCACCGTTGTCGAGGCGCCCGCGGAGTTGGTCACCACCGCCTGAAAAGCCGCGATCTGCGTAGTATCGCCGAGCACTGGGAATATCGCCTTCAGCTCAAACGTCCCGCCCGCGGAGCTCTGAAAATAGGCGGCGAAAGCGGAGCTCCCGTTGGCCTGCACTGGCGATGTCACCGGATTGCCGGCGGCATCGTAGAAGGTGAATTGCAGTTGGCCGGCGCTGCGGGTGTTGTCGAACCCCGTCAGGTCGACCTCTACCGTGCCGGCGGCGCGTACCCCGTGCACTGCGGTAACTCCCACTACCGCCGGCAGGATGGTGACGGATTGCTGCACGGTGTTGGCGCCCAACTGGACAGTGACGGTGAGGACGCCGGCGGTGGTCCCGGTCTGAAACGGAATGGTGGACGCGCCGTTGAAGTTGGCCTGCGCGTTGCCGATGAAGACGTTGAAGCTAATGGTTTGCCCGCCTGACGCGAACGCGATCCCCGGATCGGCCGCCGCGGGAATGCCAACGTTCGGAGCGAAACTCAGGATTACGGTGCCTGTCCCGCCGACCTGCGAGACAGTGCTGAAACTTACCGCTACGGTGCCTTGCTCGGCGCTATGCGGCTGCGGCAGCGTGAGCCCGATCACCGGTTGCGGAAATGCCGGTTCGAAGCCCGTGCCGATCAGCGTGTAGATCTGGCCACCCATGGCCAGCGTGCCGGTGGCCGCGCCTTCGGTCGACGGGCTGAATTGAATTTCGAAGGCGATACTCGCCGACGGCTTAACCGCCGTTCCGCCGGGCGACGGTCCGCTCAGCGAGAAGCCGGCTCCGGCCACAGAAGCGACGGGAGCGGTCAACGCCACGGACGTCTGGTTGAGCACCACGATCTGGATGGTCGGGGATTGCCCCAGCGGCACCGAACCGAAAGTCACCGGCCCCGCGGCCAGCGATTCCACGGTCGTGCCGTTCACCCACTGGTACGTCAATTCCACCGGCACAGTGGCCGACAAAGTGACCGCGATCCCTACGGAATTGAGCTTGGCGCTGAAGATTCCGGTGGCGGTGGCTTGAAACACCACCGTGAAATCCACGAATTGCTGCGGCTTGAGCGATACCGGGAGCGCCGGCGCGCTG
>CAZARO010000501.1:0-4933 GCA_964487165.1 uncultured Solibacteraceae bacterium
TGCCGGGCTCGGGGGCGAGGAGGCGCCAGATCAGCTCGAATTTCGCTCCGCGCGCCGGGCTTGCCTGGGAGCTACACCGCGGATCGCGAGCGAGCACCGTTTTACGCGCCGGCGCCGGCCTGTTTTACGACACCGCCCAGGGGGATTTCGAGGATATGAACTACTACTCGCCTTCCATCACGGGCTATGAGAACCAGCCGATCGGCTCGCCGACGGGAGGAACGGTGGTGTCTCTAGGGCTGATTCCGCTCATCGGCTTCGGTTCGGTGCAGGCCGCCGCGCCCGGCTATACGCTGCCCCGCACCTGGGAAGGCAACGTCACACTCGAACAGTCTCTCGGGCAGCAATCGCTTTCTGCCGGCTACGTCTGGGCCAGGGGCCGCCGCCTGATCGGATACGCAAACCAGTTACCGAATCCACAGCCGTATTCGGACGTTACGGTGCAGGGCAACGACGGCAGTTCGTCGTACAACGCTCTGCAGATGCAATTCAATCGCAAGCTCAGCGAACGGCTCCTCATCCTGGTCTCATACACGTGGGCCCACTCCATTGACAACATCTCCAACGATGCGCCATATTTCGGCCAGGTGCGAACGCTCACCGAATATTGGGACCCCAACATCGATCGCGGTTCTTCCGATTTCGACGTGCGCCACAGCCTGAACGGTTCCCTGATCGCCGCACTGCCTTCTCCGGCCGGCGGAATCTGGCGCAGATTATTCCAGAAGTGGACGTTCAACAGCATCTTCTTCGCGCGCAGCGCGCTGCCCACCGATCTGCTCAGCAACCCGGACGACCTCTCGGACCGCCCCAACGTGGTGCCAAGACAGCCCCTCTATTTGTACGGCGGGGGTTATCCGGGCGGCAAGAGCTTCAACGCCGCGGCGTTCCAGGCTCTGCCGGTGCTCGTGGAGGGCGACCTCGGCCGAAATGTGCTGCGCGGCCTGGGAGCCTGGCAGATCGATCTCGCGCTGCATCGTACGGTGCGCCTGTGGGAGCGCTCGACGGCGGAATTCCGCATGGAAACTTTCAATTTCCTCAATCATCCGAACTTCGCCAACCCCAGCAATCCCGGGGATCCCGTGCGCCTCACGCTCGCGCAATCGCCTGGTTTCGGGGTGGCCACGCAATCGCTCGCCAATGGGTTGGCGGAGATTGGCGTGCCTGGCGGATTGAGCCCTCTCTTCCAAATCGGCGGGCCGCGATCGATTCAATTCGCGCTTCGCGTGCGTTTTTGAAAATTCTCTCCGGGCTCCCACAAAAAGCAGTCTGCGCGGCGTTATACCATCACGAGACTGCGAGATGCACCTCGTAAACAATCTGGAGGACAACCGACCCATGGCTACCGAAGCTCTTCCCGTTACTCGAACTCCGCATACGCTGCCGGATTTCAGCCCCTCGTGGCCGCCGTTCGCGGCGGCCGGAGCGGCCCGCGCCGCGGTAGCACGCGAAAGCGTGCCAAGCTTCGAGGGGATAGTTGGAGCGAGCGATGCACTTGCCAAAACCGTCGATGAAATCCGCCTGGTGGCGCCCACCGGCACCACCGTCCTGATCACGGGCGAAACCGGGACCGGCAAGGAACTTCTGGCGAGCGCCATTCACCGCCTCAGCACTCGCAACGGACGGCCGTTTGTGAAGATCAACTGCGCCGCCATCCCCGCCACCTTGCTGGAGAGCGAATTGTTCGGCCATGAGAAAGGCGCGTTCACGGGCGCGATTGCCCGCCGCTCCGGCCGCTTCGAAGCTGCGCATGGCGGCACGCTGTTCCTCGATGAGATCGGCGATATGCCGCTCGATCTGCAAGCCAAGTTGCTGCGCGTTCTGCAGGAACACGAAATCGAACGGCTGGGCAGCACCTACACCCAGAAAGTGGATGTACGCGTGCTAGCCGCCACTAATCAGGATCTCGCGCAACTGGTGGCGGAGAAGCGTTTCCGCAGCGACCTCTACTATCGCCTGGCAGTGTATCCCATCCACATCGCTCCGCTGCGCGACCGCGTGAAAGACATTCCGCTGCTGGCCGAGCACTTCCTACGGATGTTCGCGAGCCGCATGAACAGGCGCATCGAGAGCATCTCGCCCGAGGCTATGGAAACGCTGGTTCACCATTCCTGGCCGGGCAATATTCGCGAGTTGCAAAACGTGATCGAACGCGCCGTCATCCTGAGCCCCGGCAATACACTCACGGTCCCACCGATGGCGGGCGCAACTGGGGTGCGGCCGCAGCCGGTTACGCTCGACGACATGGAGCGCGAGCACATCCTGAAGACGCTGGCGGAGACCGGATGGGTGGTCGGCGGCCCCTCCGGCGCGGCGGTTCGCCTGGGGGTGAAGCGCACTACCCTGATCCACACTATGCAGCGCCGGGGAATTACGCGCGCGATGGCGTACTCCCGCTAAAGACGGCGGGGGGCGAGCTTCACTAGGCTCACTGTCACGCCCGACGTCAGTCCAGCAAATCGAAGGTGCATAATCGTTTTGGGGAGCAGGACCTTACGACCACCGCTCCCTGTAGTCGCGCCTCGGTAACCGTTCCCGAATTAGCGTGCCTGTTACCGAGACGCGACCCCAGGGAGCGGTTTTGCAACCGAACAACGCAAATCCCCAAAAACCGTCAAGCACCATCCAATAGACAATATATTGCCTCTATACTGGGTAATAGTGCCGAATTGGACAATATGGTGTCTATTGAGCTGAAATCACCGAGGGACGTTCAACGGGAATTGGCGAGCCGTTTCAAGGTGCGGCGGCTGGCGATAAACTTGACGCAGCAAGGTCTGGCGGCGCGCGCCGGCGTGAGCTGGAGTTCCCTCAAACGCTTCGAATACACCGGCTTGATTGCCTTGGATTCATTACTTAAGCTCGCGCTGGTTCTGGAATGCCTGAGCGATTTCGACCACGTCTGCGTGGATGACGGGCAAAGCCTTGCCTCGAAGTCTCTCGATGAGATTCTGTCCGCAGCCAAGCCGCGCCGGAAGGGGCGGATCAAGTGACCTACGCGCCCACGGAATTGCTGACGGTTTACCTGGAGGCCGGTGAGCGCCGCAAGGTTGGTCGCCTCGCGCTCAGGCAGAGGAAGATCCTATTCGAATACGACGCGGCGTTCCTCGCCTCCGGCCCCGAAATTTCGCCCATCAAGCTGCCCCTGCGGGCGGGCGTCTTCACATCTCCCGACATGTTTTTCGACGGCCTCTATGGCGTCTTCAATGACAGCCTGCCGGACGGGTGGGGGCGGCTGTTGCTGGACCGAACGGTCGAAAAGCATGGCGTACGCCGGGGCCGGTTGAATCCCCTCGACCGCCTGGCTTACGTGGGACGGAGCGGCATGGGCGCGCTGAGCTACGAGCCGGACCGGAGCGAGGCGGCCGGCGATGACGCGCCGCTCGCCCTCGACCGGCTGGAGCGGGAATCGGCAATCATGCTGGCCGGGGAGAGTGAAGAGGTATTTGAGGAGTTGCTCCGGCTCAGCGGATCATCGGCCGGTGCCCGCCCCAAGATTGTGGCGCAGGTGAGCGCGGATAAATCGAAAATCATCCACGGTGCCGCGAAACTGAAACGCGGTTACGAGCACTGGATGATCAAGTTTGCATCGTCGCAGGACCCGCGCGACATCGGGGCTATCGAATACGCTTATAGCCTGATGGCGCGGGATGCCGGGGTGGAGATGCCCGAGACCCATCTCTTCCGTACGAAAAAGCGCGCTTATTTCGGGGCGAAGCGTTTTGACCGGCGCGGCGACGCACGCCTTCACATGCATAGCCTTTCGGGGCTTATCCACGCCGATCACCGGAACCCAAGCCTCGATTACGACATGATTCTGCGGGTGGTGCTGGTGTTGACGAAGAACATCGCTGAGGTCGAGAGGGCCTATGCCCTGGCGTGCTTCAATGTCCTGGCGCATAACCGCGACGATCACGCCAAGAATTTTTCATTCCTGCTGAACGACAGGAACGCGTGGGTCTTCGCGCCGGCCTATGATTTGACCTTTTCCGACGGCCCCGCCGGCGAGCAGAGCAGTATGGTGATGGGCGAAGGCAAGAACCCCGGGTTGGAACAGCTGACGACACTTGGCAAGGAGCATGGTCTGAAGAGCGCGCCGCGCATTTTGGCAAAGGTGCAAAGGGCGGTGGCACGCTGGCGGGCTCATGCGGCAACTGCGGGAGTAAGTACGAAGTCGGCCAAAGAGATTGCGAGCGGAATCGACACCGCATCGTAAATAAAACCCGAGATGTTGCAAGGGTGCGAGCTTCTCCGCCGTTGGCCGAAAGCTCACGACCTATCGTGCATAATCGCGTAGCCTCAGTCTTTTTACCGCTCAGGGGTGTAGTTTTTTCTCGAACGCGGGCGTGCGACCGTCACGTTCTCCTCAACCCTCTCGAACTACAGTTCTGGAACATGGGGTGCTCATCGAGGGCAAGCGTCATTCGACAATGCTGGAATCAGAGAGAGGAAGACAAGCTATGCGAAGAAGTGTTACATTGCTCGCGTTGTTGACCGGATTCTCCGTGTTCGCTTTTGCCGGATCCTGGCAAGGCCGGCTCATCGACGCCACCTGCTACGAACAGAACAAGAGTGCCGCCACCTGCGATCCCACCGGCTCCACCACCATGTTCGCGCTCTTTATTTCTAACAAGGCCTACAAGCTGGACGAGGCCGGCAACACCAAGGCCGCCGAGGCTTTGAGGAGCCGAGCCGACCGTTCGACCGATCCTGCCACGCCCGCAAGCGCTCAGGTTATGGCCAAGATCACCGGAAACAAGGATGACAACGACGTCTTGCAGGTCGAGACGGTAGAGATCCAATAAACACCAGAACCACTGCGCCGGGCTGTGACGCCCGGCTGTGAAGATCGGGTGCCTAACGGTTTTGAGGGATTAGTCGCCAAGAAACCGCGCCCTTGCGCTCGCGGCTCGGTAAGTTGCTGCAAACGTGC
>CAZARO010000502.1:0-4933 GCA_964487165.1 uncultured Solibacteraceae bacterium
CCCGACGGCTGGCAGCTCGGCCGGCCCGATCTGGAAGCGAAAATGGCGCTCGATTTCCCGGTCCCGGCCGACGGCAACGACCTTTACCGATGCTTTGTGGCGCCCGCCAACATCGCCCAGGACCGGTGGGTCCGCGCCGTCGATATGCGTCCCGGAAATCCACTGGTGGTCCACCACGCGATTCTTTTTCAGGACATCAGCGGCACCGCCCGCAAGCGCGACACCGGCTCGGGCTACGACTGCTTCGGCACACCCGGATTCCTGCCGGCGCGCGGCCTGTCCGGCTGGACGCCCGGGTCGCTGCCGTATCAGGCGCCCGGCGATATGCCGGAACTGCTGCACGCGCACGCCGATCTGGTCTTGCAGGTGCACTATCATCCCAACGGGCGCGCCGTTACCGACCGTACTGCCGTGGCGCTCTATTTCACCGATCGCAAGCCTACGCGGCAGGCGCAGGACATCCCGCTGGGATCGAACCGCATCGACATTCAGCCCGGAGACCGCGCCTATAAAGTGACCGACCACTTCACCCTCCCGGTGGATGTGGACGCCATCGGCATCAATCCGCACGCGCACTACATTTGCAAAGAGATGTACGGGTACGCGGTGCTGCCCGATGGCAAGCGGCGCACGCTGCTGCGCATCGCGGAGTGGAATTTCAACTGGCAGCAGGAGTATCTCTACGCCACGCCCATCCGCCTGCCGGCGGGCACCGACGTGGTGATGGAATTCACCTACGACAACTCGGGCGACAATCCGCGCAACCCGTCGCACCCTCCGCGGCGCGTGGTGTGGGGGCCGTCCTCCACCGACGAGATGGCCGGCCTGCATATCGCCGTCGTGCCTGTCCGGGCGAGCGACGCCGAAGATTTGGGCGCCGCGTTGTGGGGAAAAATGATTCGCACCACGCAGGGCGGGGGACTGCGGGGGCGGTGACCCTGCAAGCGGGCCGAATCTTCGCGAGCCGCTGAGACGCTGATCGACCGCTCCCTCGCGGTCGCGGCTCGGTAGGCTCTGGCAAACACGGAGGCGCTATTCCGAGCCGCGCGCGCAAGGTAGGCTCTTACAAACACGGAGGCGCTATTCCGAGCCGCGCGCGCCAGCAAGCGGTTCTCCGAATATTGCACCTCCCTCTTCAGTCCGCCCCACCCGTCAGACGTCGATGCCCGCCTTGCGCATGATGGCGCGGGCAGAGTCCAACCCGAGCCTGGCCCCGTCTTCCGCCGACATCTCCTTCGGGATCCGGCCGAGAGGCTCGGGACTCACGCTCCCTTCCCAGCCCATTTTCTTCAATGTCTGAAATATCCCCACCAGGTCGATTACACCCTCGCCCGCCAGCAACCGGGCATTGTCGCGCACTTCCTCCGGCGGCATCTTGGCCGCGTCCGAAAGATGCACCAGCACAATCTGCGATTTCCCCGCGTTGCGGATGTCCTCCAGCGTCGACCCGGAGTGATACCAGTGCCACACGTCCAGCACCACGCCGAAGCTCGGCCCGCACTCTTTGGCAAATTCCACCATTTCGCCCATCTGCCAGATGAACGGGTGCGGCAGCCCCTGCCGGAACTGTAAGGGCCCCAGAAACTCGAACGCGCAGCGAACGTTGTACCGCGCCAGCACCGGCCCCACGGTTTGAAAACGTCCCCGCAGGGTCTTCCGCAATTCCTCTTTCGGAGTCTGGCTCGCGGGAGGTATGACCACCATCATGCGGCTGCAGCCCACCGCGGCGGCGAACTTCACCTGCTCTTCCAGCGTCTCCATCCCTTTCTGGAAGGCATCGTCGTCGCGCGTCGCGTTCACCGGCAGGTTGGCGAACGAAATCCTGAGCCGCAATTCCGCCAGCAAGGCCCTGGTGGCATCCAGGCCCTCCTTCATGGCCGCGGAAAGATTCAAGTCGGTGCCTCCGTAACCTACCTTGGCGGCCAGCCGCGCGAACTCCGGCCATTGTACTTTGCCCCCCACCAGCGAGGTATTCAGGGCGATAAACATGCCCGTGCCGGCGCCCGCCGCGCTCCCGGCCAGCCCCAGGGCGGCACTCGCGGCCCCCGACGTCTTCAGGAATTCTCTTCGATTCATGTGCATCCTCACCTTGGCCCAGCTGTCTCCGCAGCGCGTTTCACCAGCACGATGGTGACATCGTCCTCGTTGAACTGCGGGTCTATTAACGATTTCAGAACCGGCATGGTTCTGCTGGAACTGTCCGCCAAAACATCGCACAGCAGCCTCTCGGCGTTCTCTCCGGGAATGGAATCGGTAAGTCCATCGGTGAAAACCAGGAGCGCGCCACCGGGAGAGAGAAGAGCTGTGCGAGCTTCGTATACCGCCTTGGAAAACAGTCCGAGCGGCATGCCCGTAGCTTCCAGCGCGACGGCAGATCCGGAACCGAATACAAGCGGGGCGTTGTGGCCGGCGTTCACGTAGGTCAATTCTCCCGAATCGCGGCTCAGCACGATGAACACGGCGGTCGCAAAGCGATCGCTGGGAGTGTAACGGCTCAGGTGACTGTTAATCTGGCGGGCCAGCGCCAGGGGATCGGCCTCAAAATTAGTGCCGCTTCTGACCAGCGCCTGTATGTTCGCCGCCAGCAGCGCCGCCGGCATCCCTTTCCCGGACACATCCGCCACCGCGAAAAGCGTTCGTTTGTCCGGGAGGTCGATGACGTCAAAATAGTCGCCGCCCACTTCCCGGAAGGGCTTATAGAAGGTCTCCAGATGGTAGCCCGGCAACTCGTCCAGTTTTCCGGGCTGCAGGGTCTGTTGGATCTGCCGCGCGGCAATCTGGTCGGCTTCCAGCTGGGTCTTGCGGACGAATTCGGAAGTCAGCATTCCGTTCATCAGCCCGACTCCGACGATATAAATCAGCCACTCAGTTCCATAGAGGAATATGCCGTGCGGCCACATCATCGGCCACACCAGGGACCGCATCAGCATGCAGTAGACGGCGTACCCCTGCATCAGAATCCCGGCCCACGTGAGGGCGCGTTTGGACGCGGGCATCTCGCGCGTCCAATCGTAGTAGGCATACTGGAGAGCGCGACGAATCGCGCCGGCAGGATTGCGCACTGCTGAAGTCTAGCAAGCGGCAGGTGGCATGGGAAGGGCGCTGATGGAAGAGCCGTTCAGCCCGTGATCACTCCCTGGCCGAACCCAGGCCCTCCAGAGCCGCTTCGCCGGAGAGAAGCCGTGTCGCCTCGTGGACCCGCTGCAAACGGCCGTCGACCAACGTCCCAAACAGGTAGACCTCGATGGTCGCCCTGCCCCCGTTCTGGTCCGTCACATGTACCAGATGGCGGTCTGCAATGGTAGCGTCCTGCCGGGCCGCATCGAGAACCTCGAACTGCACGCTCCGCACGGTACGCGCGACGTGGCGTACATACGCTTCGAACGCGGTGCGATCGCTCACCGCCCCATTGGTCGTCTGCGTATAATCATCCGTGAAGAACTCGGGAATGCGATCCGGATCCGCGAAGACCACCTGCAAGACATGACCGATTTCCAGTCTTAGCGACTCCTGGTCCCGCGCGGCTATCGCCATCTCTCCATCCTAAAGCTCGGCCAGCGCGCGGTGTACCAGGGAAATGCTGATGGCGCCTTCTCCCACCGCCGAGGCCACGCGCTTCACGTTCCCCGCGCGCGCGTCCCCTACCGCAAATACGCCCGGCAGGCTGGTTTCCAGCATCAGCGGCCTACGGCTCAGCGGCCACGGCGGAAGGTCGTTCGGTATGTTGGAAGCCTCCAGGTCGCGGCCCGTCAGAATGAAACCTTTGTCATCCAGGGCCAGGCAACCGCGCAGCCAATCCGTGCGCGGAGATGCTCCAGTCATCACGAATACGTAGCCCACGTTGCGCGTCTCGCTTTCGCCGGTGACGCTGTTCCGCCATGTCACGCGCTCCAGGCAATCCCCGCCTTCGAGCGCCGTGATCTGCGTATTCCAATGCAGTTCGATTTGCGGATTCTCCAGCAGCCGCTGGATCAGATAGCGCGACATGGTGCTCGACAGCTCGCCCGAGCGCACCAGCATGTGTACTTTGCGCGCAGTCTGCGACATGAAGACCGCGGCCTGTCCGGCGGAGTTTCCGCCGCCCACCACGGCCACCTCTTCGCCGCCGCACAATTGCGATTCGATATAGGTGGCGCCGTAATAAATTCCCTTGCCTTCGAAGTCGGCCAGATTCGCAACGCGTAGCTTGTTGTATTGCGCTCCCGACGCAATCACGATGGAGAGCGCGTCCAGCTTGTCTCCGCCATCGAGCTCCACCTGGTACGGCCGGCGGTCGCAGTGGAGGCGGACTACGCTGCGCGCGATCATCATATTGGCGCCGAACTTCTGCGCTTGCGTGGTAGCGCGCGCCGCCAGTTCCATCCCGGAGATGCCGGTAGGAAAGCCGAGGTAGTTTTCGATCTTGGAACTCGACCCCGCCTGGCCGCCGGGAGCCGAGGTTTCGATTACCAGCGCGTTGAGCCCTTCCGACGCCGCATAAACCGCGGCCGCGAGGCCTGCCGGCCCGGCGCCGACAATGATCACGTCGCGCAGGTGGGTGGCGTCAATGGTACTGTTTAAGCCCAGGCCGCGCGCCAGGGCCTGAATCGACGGGTTGCGCAATACGCCGCGGACATTGCAGATTACCACCGGAACTTCCGAGGGCTTCACCTGGAAACGGTCCAGCAGGGCCTGCGAATCGCGGTCGGTATCCAGATCGACGTAGGTATACGGATGCCCGTTACGGCTGAGAAATTCGCGCAAGCTGAGAGTCTGCGCGGAATGGCGCGAGCCCAGCAGCACGATGTTTCCATAACCGGCGTTGACCAGGGCGAGGCGGCGCAGGATGAAGGCCCGCATGAGGACCTCGCTCATGTCCGCGTCCTTGGCCACCAGGGACCGCAGCGCGTCGCCACTCAGTTCCAGAAACTCGCCCGGCTCGGTAACGCGCCCG
>CAZARO010000503.1:0-4929 GCA_964487165.1 uncultured Solibacteraceae bacterium
AGCCGGGAAGATCGGGATCGTGCTCCATGTGCAGGCGGCATTCGGCGTCCAGGTGGTCCAGAATGCGGCGCGGGTCCAGCACCGGCACGCCGGGCGGAACGTCGCGCGCGAAAACCAGCGCCTGCGGATCTTCGTAGACCAGCTTCCAGTCCGGCACCGCCAGCACCAGGGGGTATAGTGTGCCGGCGTTGTATTCGAACGCATTCACCACCATCACGCCGATGCCGTACTTCGCGAGCAGCGCGGCGCGGGCGGGCTCGCCCGGCGGAGCGCCGAGCAGGACGCGGTAGTCCTGGAAGACCGCTTCGCTGAGCGCGCGTCCGTCGATGAAAACGCGCTGGCCTTTCCAGATCAGGTAACCGCCGTACTCGTAGGTGTTAAAAAGCGGCGCGGAGAAATGGTGCTCGGCCAGGAACCGGGCGGCGCCGGCGGGATAGCGCCATTCCGCCGCGCGCAGTTGGAAGAACCGGCCGCGGGCGCATCCCCAGGCGAATCCGCAGACCAGCAATACGGCCGCGGCAAATTGCGCCGCCGCGGGCAGACGCCGCTTCCAGGGAAAATAGGCGGCGATCAGCGCCGGCGCGAGCAACCCGATCAGCATCTCGTTGCGAAACGCGGTGATCGCGGCGGCGGAAAAGGCCGCGAAGAGGATCCAATCGGCCGGCCGCACGCGCCTCCAGGAGAGCAGCAGCGCCAGGGCCGCACCGTAGAGCAGAAGATCGAAGGCGTACGGGGGGCCCCAAAGGTCGGCGCGCGACCATTCGATGAGGGTGGATTGCAGCGGGCTTTGCCGATAGCGCAGCACCGTAGCCAGCGCCGCGTACCCGTTGGGATTCAGGCCCGAGAGCACCGCCGCGAGCCCGCCCATGAGCAGCACTCGCCGGGTGTCGGGCGCGCGGCGCCATAGCGATTCGGCCGCATAAGCGCCGCAGACGATCCAGCCGAGAAAAAAGCCGCCGTGGCAGTTGGCCCAGACTATCGCCAGCACTGGCAGGAGCCACAGCCGCCGGCGGCTCTCGAAAATCGCCAGGAAGGCCGCGGTGAAAACGTAGCTGAGGATGCCTGGACGGTCGCGGTCGAACTCCATGGCGAGCGCGGCGGCGGCCAACGCGGCGGCCAGCCCCCACAGTGCAGACCCGGTGCGGCGCCACGCCATCCATCCCGTGAGGGCGCACAGAATCGTCAGCAGCAGCGCCTTCCAGAGCACCACCGCGCCGAAGCCGCCGACGCTGTAGACCAGATACCAGACCGCCTGCGCCAGCCATTCGTGGGTGAGATTGAAGTGGCGCGTCGCGGCCTCGCCGGAGGAAACGGGTGCCGCGGAGGCGGTGGTGTAGGCGAACGGATCGGGCACGGGCAGGCGATGCCGGGTGACGATGTACTGGCCGGTCTTGAGATGCCACCAGAAATCGGGATCGGCGATTTCGGTAGAGAACAGGCCCAGCAACAGCAGCGCAGTGAGCGCCAGCAAAAGGGGCACCAGCCATCGCGGCGCAGGCTTCGGAGCGGTATCGGACTTACGCAAACTCCGAGGATAACATCGCGCCAACGGCAAGCTTTCTGGCGTCAGCTCTCTGCTATTCGTCGAGAAGCCAGGTGGGGCAGGCAATCGTGCCTGCAGGCGGCCTTTTTGGCCGCCGTCAAACCCGAACAAACCACTCACGAGTTCGCACGTATTTTCTCCGGCTTCGCATCTTGCAGGCATCGTGCAGCAAAGCCCGAGAAATTCGGCACGTGACGGCGAGGCCGGCTGAAAGCAGCCAGGATTGACTGCCCCATAGAGCGCCCACAGCAGGTTCTTCCGAATGAAGTTTCTGGAGCGCTTTCCAAACAGTGTCGAGCTACGGGCGCGCCTTCAGCCGTTCCACCCTGGGCCGGATCTCCTCCGGCCTGGATATCGGGGAGGAGCAGGAATTGCCGGTGCAAATGAAGGCGGCGGGCTCCGGGCGATCGGGATATTGCACGTCGGCATTGGGCAATGGGCCTTCACGCGCGTCCCACCATTCCACCCGCTTGTAGTCACCGGGATACGCGTTGGCGGCCATAAACAAGGCGCGCGCGGTAGGGCTGTCTTTGGGGCCGACCACCGTAATATGCAACGGAGCGGTGGAGGCTTCCAGATCGGCCAACAGCACGCCGCCCGTGGGACGCTCCTGGGCCACCTGCGGCGACACCAGGTAGCGCATCGCGTGGTTGGCGGCATCGCGGTCCGCCGGCTTGCCCGTGTACGCGGCCTGTAGATTCAGGAAACGCGCGGCCAGGATGTTTTCATCGCGCTCGGGAACCGGAGCATATGCCGGATCAGTGGGCGCTTTCGCGGTGAGGTAGCCGGCGTCGCGGCCGCGAAAGTTGGCCGTAAGGTACCCGGCAGCCTGCTCCGCGTGGCCCAGCCAGGCGCGGTCGCCGGTAACCTGGTAGAGTTCCAGGAACGCGCGGCCCATGGCCAGCGTGTCGCCAAGATAGGGCCCGGCGGCGTCCGCGGCATCATGACGAAACCCGCCGCCGGGCAGGGCGCGATTCCGCAAGACCCATCCGGCCGACTCGACAGCCTCATCCAGATACCGCCGCTCCCCGGTGACGCCGTATAGCATGGCGAGCGCATCGGCGGCCCAACCGTTTTCGCGCGCGTAGAGGTGCTTATCGACGCGCGGAATTCCCTGCCCGCGGCGCGCTGCGTCGTCCAGGCGGAAGTACTCGGCGCTGTGCTGGCCGTCGATTACGTCGGCATCCTGGCTGGTATAAAAGGCGCCTTCAGGGCTGCGCAGGAAGGTAGCGAGGAACTGCTCGATTCCGGCGGCAGCCTTCAGGTAAGCCGGGTCGTGCCACTGTGCGTAGCCGATCGAAAACAGCCGGAGGTCCTCGCTCTGGACGGACATGATCTTCTCGAAGTGCGGCTGGTTCCAATCGCCGCCCGTGGAGTATTGGTACGCACCGCCCCACACGGGGTCGAGCAGACGGAGTTGGGCGGTGAGCGCCAGGCGCGCCATCCGCTCGTTCCGATCGCCCGGAGTGGAAGAGGCGAGGGCGTACTCGGCCGAATTCCACTCCAGAAACTTCTGCACGAATCCCCAGCCGCCGTGTTGAAAGTCGTACTGCGCCACGTACTCCTTCTGGAGTTGCGCGCGTAAGGGCGCGGACAGGCGTGTCTGGACGCCGAATTCCATTTTCGGCGCGGGGTGGACTGAAGGGCCGGGCGACGGGTCGGCGACGATGGCTTTCAGGAGCGCGGCGAAAGCGCGCGGCTCGAAGTAGCCGGACCGCATCACGATCTCCTTGCCATTCGCGCCGAAGACGATGGTGGCCGGCCAGCCGTAACCTTCGTAGCGGCTGGAAAGGTCGGGCCGCGCGTCCTGATCCACGCGCACGGGGATGTAGCGCGACTGGATGAGTTCGACGACCTCGGGGTCTTTGTAGGTCATCTCGGCCATGACATGACACCAATGGCACCAGACGGCTTCCAGGTCGAGCAGCACGAACTTGTCTTCGCGCGCGGCCTGCTCGAAAAGCTTGCCGGACCAATCCTGCCAATGAATCGCGTTCGGCTCGGCCGCGGAAGCGAACGATGCCGACAGCAAAAGGAGGGTTTTCCAATTGAGAGCCACACCGATACTACGCGGCTCGCCGGCCGGGCGGATTTACGCGACGGATTTATATGTCAGGCCGATCAGGCGACCGCGCGGTCGCGCGCCTGCTCCAGCACCATGGTCTGGAGAGATTCGAGCGCCTCCACGACGCGTTCCATGAAGTCGTCGGTACGCGCCATGGAGGCGCGAATGGAGTCGATGGCGGCGGTATGCGACTTGACGGTGACTCCAAGGGCACGGACTTCGTCCAGCACGGCAGCGTGCAAGCCGGCGGCTTCCTGTTGGGCAGCTTTCGCGATCTCCTGAGCGGCCCGCTCGGCGCGCTCGCCAGCGGCGGCAAGCTGGGTCTCGAGGGAGAGCATCTGCTCCTGTACCGTGCTCACCGATCGGGAAACGGCTTCGAGCATCGACTTCTGCTCGGAATTCGAGTGCTGGAGAGTCTCCACGGCGGCGTTCTGCTGGTCGAGGCGCGCGGTCAGACGGGGCTCCAACTCGGGGAGGCTGGCCAGTGCGGATTCGTGCTGTTCCAGACGCGATGTTAGTTGCGGGACGCCTGCCAGGGCGGCTTCGTGTTGTTCCAGGCGCGAAGCCAGTTGCGGGACGTCTGCCAGCGCGGCTTCATGCTGCTCCAAGCGCGATGTTAGTTGCGGGACGCCTGCCAGGGCGGATTCGTGCTGCTCCAGGCGTGATGTCAACTCGGGTACGCCCGATAGAGCGGCATCGTGCTGTTCCAGGCGCGAAGTCAGCTGCGGGACGCCTGCCAGGGCGGATTCGTGCTGCGCTAATCGCGATGCCAGCTGCGGCACGCCCGCCAGCGCAGCATCGTGCTGCTCCAGGCGAGACGTCAGGCGCGATTCCAACTCGGGCACGCCCGCCAGCGCAACCTCCTGCTGCTCCAATCGCGATTCCAACTCCGGCACGCGCGCCAGCGCAGCTTCGTGCTGCTCGAGGCGCGACGTCAGGCGCGATTCCAGCTCCGGCACGCCCGCCAGCGCGGCTTCATGCTGCTCCAATCGCGATGCCAGTTCCGGTACGGCTGCCAGCGTAGCTTCGTGCTGCTGCAGGCGTGATGTCAGGCGCGATTCCAGCTCCGGCACGCCCGCCAGCGCGGCTTCATGCTGTTCCAATCGCAATGCCAGTTCCGGTACGGCTGCCAACGTAGCTTCGTGCTGCTCCAGGCGAGACGTCAGGCGCGATTCCAGCTCCGGCACGCCTGCCAGCGCGGCTTCGTGCTGCTCCAGGCGAGACGCCAACTCGGGCACGCCTGCCAGCGTAGCTTCGTGCTGCTGCAGGCGTGATGTCAGGCGCGATTCCAGCTCCGGCACGCCCGCCAGCGCGGCTTCAT
>CAZARO010000504.1:0-4923 GCA_964487165.1 uncultured Solibacteraceae bacterium
TCGAGCGAATTTCGATACCAGAAGGCGCGCGTGTAATGCACCTCGCCGATCATGCCCGCGGCCACCATCTCCTTGGCCTTGACGTAGAGCGAATTACTGCGATTCTGCGTGCCCACCTGTACCACCTGTTTGGAGTTCGCGGCCGCCAGCAGAATCTTCTCGCCTTCCTCGATGGTGTGGGCCAACGGCTTTTCGATATACACATGCTTGCCGGCCTGCAGGGCGTCGATCAGCATGACGGAGTGCAGATGCTCGGGCGTGGCGACGATCACCGCATCGATGTCTTTATCCCGCAGCAGGTCCCGATAGTCGGCATAGTGCTTGGGCGTATTGCCGCCCAGAGTCTCCACGCGGACGGAGGCCTTCGACAGGTTCCCGGTGTAGGCATCGCAGATGGCCGCGACCGTGGCCGTCTCCTTGTTGCGAGCGTAAAAGCGCTCCAGCAACTGGCTGCCGCGGATGCCGATGCCGATCATGCCGACCGCGATCTTATCGTTGGCTCCAGCCGCCTTCGCCGCGAAGGGCGCCGCCAGCGCGGCCGCGGCACTGCTTCCCAGAAACGTTCGCCGGCTGACCTCGCCCGGCAGTGACTCTTGATTCACTCGGCAATCTCCTCACCGGTTACTATAGCCCTATGCGCCGGCGCGGGCGAGGACATCGCCGGCGAACCTCGCGCCTATTCCCGCGGGAACGGGTACCGCGACCGCACGGCGAGAATCAAATCGTGTTCTCCGCCCGCTTTGGCGCCGCTATAAAATCCCACCGTGGCGTTCAGCCGGATAAAGAACGCGTCCCCGGCGCTGGCGGGATAGCGGCCTTCGTTGCCATCCGCCCCACCGCCCGCCACCATGTCTCCGCTACCCCTGAGGACGTAATAGATCTCTTCTTCCATCTCGTGGTGGTGCGGAATATTGGTCCCGCCGGGAGCGAAATCCATCAGGAACAGACTCACCATCTGGCTGGCCGCGGCCAGCTTGTCGCGCTGGCTCTCGGTGGTGCCCATCAGCAGCTTGAAAAGCGTGGTCGGCCCGTGCGATGCTAGCGTCGTCAGCGGAACGTCGCCGGCATTGGCGAGCATCAGCCGTGGTGTCGGCGCCACCACGGTGCCGCGCGGGATCTTGAACCCCATCACCATCACGCGCACCGGCCGGCCGGACGCGTTGGAAACACCGTGCGCGACGTTGACCGGCAGGTAGAGGAAATCATCCTTCTTCACCGGCGCCTCGCGGCCGTCATATTTCAGCACCCCGTTACCCTCCAGAACGTAGTAGATCTGTTCCTCGGCCGGGTAGCGGACCACGGCGGTGGCGCCGCCGTCCGCCAGCGTCAGTTCCCCGTAGCGGGCGATGCCCTTCAGTTGATTAGCTTGCGAATCGCCGGCCCCGAAAGCCGGCCGGTAAGATGCCCCCTGGGCGTTCTTCGTCAGATCGTCCGGCTGCGGCTGGATATCGGACAACCGCCGCCGCAAAAACGTAGGATCGGCCGCGGCCGCCACCAATGCCGCCGCCATCGCGATCGCAACTACTCTCGCGGTTCGCATCACAGCCTCTATTGAAACGTCACGCAGTCGCACCACTTGCCGGTCTCATCGAAATGCGGCCAGGGACCGCCCGTGCGGAATCCCGAGACGATGAAATCGTCGAACATGGGTGTGGGCTCAAAATATCCCGGCTTTCGCAAGTGTTCCTTGACCACCGCGTCGTTCAGTTCCAACCCCAGGCCGGGCCGCTCTGGAACCGCCACGTAGCCCTTGTCGATAATCGGCTTGGGCATTCCGGTCACCAGATCCTGCCACCACGGCATATCCAGGGCATGATTCTCCATGGCCAGAAAATGGTCGCCGAATGTGGCGGCGCAATGGTAGCCCGCGAAGCCGCCGATCGGCGATCCGGCATGGTGCATGGCCACCTGAATGTCCGCCGCATCGGCAAAATCGGCGATTCTCTTGGTCTCCAGCAACCCGCCCGAGGTTTCGATATCCGGGTGAATCACGTCCACGGCATGGTTCTCGATCAGCGGCTGGAAACCGTCCTGCAGCGCGAAAATATCTTCACCCGTATTCACGGGCGTGGTAGTAGCGTCCGAGATCGTCTTATACCCGCGCCAGTTCTGCCACGGGTAATGGCTCCCTTCCCGGGTCTGCAGCAGGTCTTCCGCCCAGGCAAGCTGATAGGGTTCGAAAGCCTTGGCGTAGCGGATGGAGTCATTGACGTTGAGCGGCCCGAAATGATCCGCCGCCAGGGGAGCCGACCAGCCGATCACGTCGCGTATGGCGGCCAGGAATTCGCACAGATAGCCGAGTCCCTTGTCCGTCGCCACGCCGCGCTCATTCACCGCGTCGGGACGGTCGGCGATCAGGTCGGTGTGCAAATCCATTTTGAAGAAGGTGAGTCCCATCTCCTTGCGCTTGCGCATGCGCTCGGCGTAGACCTTGGGATCCTTGTGGTCGGTGGTGTCGGCGTAAATCCGAATGCGGTCGCGCCGTTTGGGGCCGATCAGACGGTGCGCCGGAACCCCGTAAACCTTCCCCGCGATATCGTGCATAGCGATATCCACCGCGCTATACCCGCCGCCCATGCGGCCATGCCCCGCAAACTGGCGCACCAGTCGCAGGTTCTCTTCGATATTCAAAGGACTGCGGCCGACCAGGTACGGTTTGAGCAGGAGCGCGATGCCCTCCACTCCGGCGTCGCGCACTTCGCCCAATCCGTAAACATCCTGGTTGGTATAGATCTTGATCAGCGGATAGTCGTAGTTGGCGGCCACCCGGCAGGCCCGCATGTCGGTAATCTTCAGGGCGCTCGGCGCGGAGTTGCGATTCACCGTTTCCTGGGCGCTCACGGATCCCTCGGTCGCCCGAAACAATGGGCCGAGCACGGATCCGGCAGCTGCCATGCGAAAAATCGATCGGCGTGACAGCCTGGTTTTCTCTCGTTGATTCCTCATAAGCTTTTCCAAGTGCCTAAGAGCAAGCTTACGCCTTCTTGCCACGCGGCGGTCATACTTTAGGAGGATCGCGGAAGGCCTGGGGCTTGGAACTGTCCAGGGTGGAGGGATGGGATCGGGCGGTCGAACCTCGGGGCTGGCGCAATCACTCGATTGTGGCGCACCGGCTTCGATGAGGCCGGGACCAGCCGATCCCGGAAAGTTGACTTCTTCCCTGATGCGTTGATTCCGCAGATCGCCCTTCAATTAAGCCGGGACCAGCTGATCCCGGAAATTGTCGGCGTCGAGACATACTTCCCGTTAATGCTCTCGCTTCAATTAAGCCGGGACCAGCTGATCCCGGAAATGGGAATGGGCAAGAGATCCAAACGGCGAACGAGTGTGCTTCAATTAAGCCGGGACCAGCTGATCCCGGAAATCTCACAAGCATTCACTGCGAGGAGATTATTGGGCTTACACTGAAGGTGTGGCCCGTTAAGTCGGGAATGCATTTTTCGACCCGTTCAATCGGGAATGCGTGAGAAGGCCTCCGTTGCTGGAGGCCTTGTCCATTTGAGTCCTACAACTCACGCCGGGCGTAAGCGCGCCATGGAAGAAGTGGCAAACCTCCCCTCCCCTTACAGAAACAAATCCGCCCCCACATGAAATAGCGTCGCCAACTTCTTCGCCTGCGACTTACTGATTGCCCGCTTTCCGCTCACCACCTCGGAAGCAATTCCGCGGGAACCGAACACATCGAGCAAGTCGCGCTGCCGCAAACCGTGCTCCTCCATCAGACTGCGCAACCGGCTGTCGGGCGTCGATCCCTCCAGCGCGTAGTTAGCCTCCTCAAACGCCTCCACCAAAACCGTCAGAAGCTCCGCGTACTCCCGCTCTTCCGGCGCAAGCTCATCGTGCCGCCGGTCGAGCTCCTCTAGCTCGCCGATGGGGCGCTGATTCTCTTCCTCCGTCCGGATGACCGCCGGCAGCTTGCGAGCCAGCAGGCGGCCGTATCGCTTAGGATCCACTTCGAGCACGGAATTCCTCATTGTTTCTTCCAATCCTCCCGGCTGTATTCCTCATGCGTCATCACGTGGCGTATGAAAACCCTGCCGGTTCGATAGTTGATATAAGTGGCCAACCGATACTTGTTCCCGCCAATGTTGAAGATCGTGTATTCGCCAGCGGCATCGGCCTGGGGGTAAGTTTTCCGCACATCCACGATGCTTCGCCACCGTGATCGTTTGGTGGTCCGATACCAGTCGTCGAGCGCCCTCTCCGCGTCCGTGTGCGCGTCTGCAAACTCGGGAGTGCTTTACGGCTGATGACGCGCACTCATCTATACTCTCAAAACGAGACCAGACGGCCAAGGATCGCTGGATTCCGGAGGGAATCCGGCAGCAAAACCGGGGAGCAACTCCAGGCAGAGTTGGGAGCATCCCAGTGCGGTTGACAGCGCCACTCCAATTGCCTACAGCTCATCCGCACGTGCGACAATCAATACAGCCAGCCCAAAGGGAACTCGCCATGACCGCCGAAGAACGCCTCGACCGCATCGAGCACATAACCGCCGGCATCGCCGAGGAGCGTCGCCGGGACCGCGACGAATACAAAGCCCTCTGGCGCGAAAATCAGGGCCAATGGCGCCAAACCCAAGACCAGATCGACAAGCTTACTCACGGCCTCGTCGAACTCGGACGCCAGTTGGGGGAACTGGCCACCGAAACCAGCATCCGCATACGGGAATTGGCAGTTGACTCCCACGCCGCCGACGAGCGCCTCGCCGCCCGCATAGATTCGCTTGTCTCCGCTATCGGTGGACATATCCAGCAGGGTCACCCCGACCACCACCGCGCCATGGAGCAACTCGCCCAGCGCGTAGCTGCCCTTGAGCGGCAAACTGGAAGGCCCACTCAATAACCCCGTTCACATCAATTATCCACAGCAGTTTCAATAGCTTGCAGGGAACTTCTTTCCCCTAAGCCGTGTTATACTGAG
>CAZARO010000505.1:0-4921 GCA_964487165.1 uncultured Solibacteraceae bacterium
TTTTATATCGGCGCGATTCCCGCCGGGCACCTGGATCAATGGAACGCCAATCTCCCCGGCCTGTACAGCAAGGGCAATTTGCCCGCGCTGCTGGCGATGAGCGCCCATCTGGCCACCGGCGCCATCATCCTGCTGCTCGGTCCGGTGCAATTGATCGGCGCCGGGCGGAGCCGCTGGCCGCGGATGCATCGCTGGTTCGGGCGGATTTACGTGTCGACCGCAGCGGTGGCCGGGCTGGGCGGTTTGGGTTTCATCGTGACTAAGGGCACCATCGGCGGCGCGCCCATGAATGTGGGCTTCGGCCTGTACGGGGCGCTCATGGTGCTCGCGGCCGCGCAGACTTACCGGCATGCGCGCGCCCGCCGTTTCGAGGAGCATCGCGCCTGGGCCATCCGCCTGTTCGCCCTCGCCATCGGTTCTTGGCTCTATCGCATGGACTACGGATTCTGGCTGCTGGCGGTTCACAGGCTCGGCCACCGGGGCGATTTCCACGGTCCGTTCGATGTCGTGATGGCGTTCTTCTTCTATGTGCCGAATCTGGCGCTGGCGGAGTTGTATCTTCGCGCGCCACGGGTGCGGCGCCCGCTTGTCATTCGCCTCTCAGCGGCGATTGCTTTGAATGTCGCGACTTTGTTTGTCGTCGTTGGGACTTACTACTTCGTTCGCTACTATTGGGGGCCGGGGATCGTTAACAGCATGATGGGGCGGACAAGCTGAGCTTCCCGATCGCCCACTGAGCGCATTCCGCCACCATGGCGTCTTCTGACGCCGCCAGCTTCTCCAGCACCCCGCGAAACTGCGGCAGCCCGCGATTCCCCATGGCGATTGCCACATTGCGCAGAAATCCCGAGTAGCGCGCGCGTGTCACTGGCGTGCCGCGGAACATGGCGCGGAATTCCGGCTCCGTCAACGACGCCATTTCCTCCAATCGCGGCGCAAACAAGCGCGGCGCGAAGGCAGCGTCTTCCGTCACCGGCGCGCGCCGATTCCAGGGGCAGACGTCCTGGCAGATATCGCATCCGAAGATGTGCCCGCCGATGCCTTCGCGCAATTCTTCCGCCACTGGCCCGCGCTGCTCGATAGTGAAGTACGAAATGCAGAGCCGCGAATCGATTCCGTTCGGCAGGATCGCCGCCGTCGGGCAGGCGTCGATGCAGCGGCGGCACGTACCGCAGCGATCCGGCGGGGGCGAATCGGGCGCGATCTCGATCGCCACCAGCAGCTCACCCAGAAAAAACCACGAGCCGCTCTGTTGATTGATAAGACACGTATTCTTCCCGATCCAGCCCAGCCCCGCGAGCCGCGCATACGACCGCTCCAGCAGCGGCGCCGTGTCCACGCAGATCTTGTACTCCGGCGCCGCGATCCGCCCCGCGAGCTGCTCCAACCCGCGCCGCATGGCGTCGTGATAATCGTCGCCCCAGGCATAGCGCGAGATCCACGCGCACTCTTCATCGTGGAATTGCGTCGAGAGCGGCCACGGCGTCTGGTACAGCTTGCCCACGCAGATGATGGAGCGCGCCGCAGGCAGGAGGTTTCGCGGATCCTCGCGCACCGCCGCGCGCCGATCGGTGAGGTAACCCATCTCGCCGGCGTAGCCGGCCTCCACCCACTCCCGGTAATGCGCGGCTTCCGCCAGCGGTTCGGCCGCCGCTACGCCGGCCAGCTCGAAGCCGCACTCGAGAGCCAGCGCGCGAACTTGTGCGCCCGTCAAATCTCCAGCCCCACCGACCGCATCAGTTCCAGCGCGTTGCTCTTGCGCACCACCCCCGGCCGCATCACGTAATCGAAGCGAATCTTGCCGTCTACGATTTGATCTTCGAAATGCACGTTGGCGGCGCGCTCGCCCAGGCTCTCCACAATCTCCGCCAGCGCCAGATCGTGCGTGGTCACCAGGCCAATGGCGCCGCGGTCCACCAGCCCGCGCACCAGCGCCCCGGCGCCGATCCTGCGGTCGTGCGAATTGGTGCCGGCCAGGAATTCATCGATCAGGAAGAGCACCGGCAGCGTGCCCTGCGTGGCGTCCAGAATCTGCCGGATGCGCAAAATCTCGGCGTAGAATCGCGACACGCCGCCTTGCAGCGAATCGCTCAGCTTGATGGATGCGCCCACCGCCAGGGGAGTGAGGCGCAGGCGCCGCGCCCGCACCGGAGCACCGGCCTGCGCCAGCACCACGTTGATCCCCAGGGTGCGCAGCAGCGTGCTTTTCCCCGACATATTGGAGCCGCTCACCATGAGCACCTGCGGCGCGCTGCCCAGCCGAACGTCGTTGCGCACGGCGTTCTCCGCGGGAAGCAGTGGATGGCAGATGCCCTCCGCCTCCACCACGGCGCCGCCCTCGATGAACTCCGGAAAGGGATCGTCCGGATGGTCGAAGGCGTAGCCGGCGAGCGTGCAGAGCGCTTCCATTTCGCCCGTGGCCGTCAGCCAGCGGCGCACTGCAGGTCCGCAACTGCGCCGCCAGTTTTCCACCCCCACCGCGGTGTGCATGGTCCAAAGGATGAACGGTTCGAGCACCCGCACGGCCACGTTATCGCGCGAATCCAGGCGCTCCACCAGCTTATTCAGGCGCGCGATATGCTGCGACGGCGGCTCGCCGCCGGAATCGAGCGACTGCCGGAGTTTGGCCAGCAGGCCGGATGGAAACTGCTCCCGTTCGAGCCGCAGAAGCACTTCGGAAAGCAATCCCAATCCGTGCGCGGCTTCCTCCACGGACGCGATGGCCGCGAGCGTCGAGCTGCGGTGGCGATGCAGAAACAGGCCATTGATGAGCAGAATTACGAAGGCGACGTCGCGCGCCGCCGCATTCACGGGTTGGGACAGGGGAACGAAGTTCGAAATGGCCAGCAGCCAGGTGAAGAGCGCCGCCGCGCCGATGACTCCGAGCCCGGTGAGCAGCCACATGGTGGTGACGAGGCCGCCGTTCGCGGCCCTGGCCGGCGCTTCGCCCCAGGCTGCCAGCGAGACCGGGTCCACGCCCGTGCGCGCTTCTTCGCCGGCCACCGCCAGGTCTTCACGCAGATCGAGGCGCGGGCGCAGTTGGTTCACCGCCTCATTACGCGCCCGCACATCGTCGGGCGCGGCCGGCGCCATCAGCCAGCGCGCCAGCGTGTCTTCGCCAATGTGCGTGCGCGCGGTGCAGAGCAGCTCGAAGAGCGAGCCTTTGCCGAACAGGTCGAGATCGGCGGCATAAGGATGGTCGCCGGCCAGGTAGCGGTCGCCGGATTCGCCCGTGCCGGCCCAGCGCCCATCCAGGCGTGCCAGCGCATGCTCGAAGAACGCCGCTGCGCGCCGCCGCCGCTCCAGTTTCTTGAGAAGCTGGTCGTGGACGATCATTAGTGCCGCGAACACCGCCGCCGGCGCCAGCGTCCAGGCGATGGAGAGCATCTGCCAGCCGAGCGCCAGGAACGCCACGATGGCGGCCGCGGCCACGGCAGCCAATCGGCCGTACCCGAACAGGCGGTGCCGTTCCTCGCGCTGCGCGATCTCCGCGCGCCGTTGGTCCAGCAGTCGGGAGTACTGCTCACGCGGATCTGTCATGGCTCAACCCCAATGATATACTGCCCCTTCACCGCCTATGAAAACGTTGCTCTACCTGGCTTGCGCCACCCTTCCGCTCCTCGCGCAGGAGCCCGTCCGCTACGCGGTCAGCTTCCCCAATGCGGCCCACCACGAAGCGGAAGTCCGCGCCACCTTTTCTGGCGTCCGCCAGCCCGTGCTCGAAGTGCTCATCAGCCGCTCTTCGCCTGGCCGCTACACGCTCCACGAGTTTCCCAAGAACGTCTACAATTTCAAGGCCAGCGACGGCCAGGGTCACGCGCTCACCGTCACCCAGCCATTCGATTACCAATGGAACGTGAGTGGCCACAATGGCACCGTGGTGGTGGAATATACCGTCTTCGGCGACCGGGCTGACGGCACGTACGACGGCATCGATGCCACGCACGCGCACCTCAACATGCCGGCCACTTTTGCCTACGCGCACGGCTTCGAGAAGAGCCCGGTGTCGATTCAGTTCACCGTTCCGGAAGGCTCCGGCTGGAAGGCAGCCACGCAATTGGCCCCGCATCCCGACGGCACCTGGACCGCGCCCTTTATGGACCGCATGATGGATAGCCCGGTGGAACTGAGCAACCTCACCATGATCGAGTGGAAGACCGGCAATTCGCAGTTCCGCATGGCGCTGCACCACAAGGGCACGGCCGAGGAAGCCGCCGCTTACGCCAAACTGATTGCCGCGGTGACGGCCGAGGAAGAGGGCGTCTGGGGCGCGTTTCCGCAGTACGACAACGGGAATTACACCTTCCTGCTGGACTATCTGCCGTACGTCAATCGCGACGGCATGGAGCATCGCGACTCCACCGTGATCGCGGGTACCAACGATGTGCGCGATTCCGCCTCGCAACTCATCGGTACGGTGGCGCATGAGTTCTTCCACTCCTGGAATATAAAGCGCATCCGCCCCAAGGCGATTGAACCGTTCGATTACGAGAATCCGAATATGTCGGGCGAGCTTTGGTTCGCCGAGGGATTTACTAATTACTACGGCCCTTTGTCGCTGAAACGGGCGGGGCTGCAGAGCATCGAGCGTTTTACGCGCTCCATGGGCGGCGCCGTCAGCGCCGTGATGACCGCTCCCGGACGGCAGATTTTCAACGTGGTGGATATGAGCCGCCACGCGGTCTTCTTCGACGGCGGGGCATCTAACGACCCTACTAACAACGCCAATATCTTCATCTCTTACTACACTTATGGGCAAGCTATCGCGCTCGGGACCGATCTCGCCATCCGCGCGCAGTTTCCCGGTAAGAGCCTGGACGACTGGATGCGGGCTATGTGGCGCGCGCACCCCGATACGCAGAAGCCCTACACGCTGGACGATCTGCAGCAGACCCTGGCCTCAGTGACGAGCAAGGAATTC
>CAZARO010000506.1:0-4920 GCA_964487165.1 uncultured Solibacteraceae bacterium
TGGCCACCAGGATGTCGATCTCCTTGCGGCGGCCGATGTAGCCTTTCTTGCTGGCCCGAATGGTGAACCATGTGGGCAATCCCGCGATGTTCGAAGGAAACATGTTCTTGCCGGACACCGGAATGCCCATCTGGAACATGGACCGCATCAACACCGTGTTGGCAGTCTGGCTGCCCGACCCGTTGACCGTTGCGACCTGGATGCTGAAATCGTTGACGACCGGATGACTCGATTGGTCCGGCAGGGACTCCGCCGGAGACACTTCTAACGTTGACATCGATGAGGAATCCTTCGGAAGGGAAATAGAGCCATGGACACTGCCTTTCGATTATATGCGAAATAGCGGAGAAGTGGGATACCCCTTGTTTCTGTATTGAATTATGGTATATCGTAATTCGTAGTATGGCGCGAAAATCGACCGCGGGTCCGGCGACCGATCCCGAGCTTCTGATCCTCTCGAGCGTAGCGGGTGGACCCAAGCACGGCTATGCCATGATGCAGGAAATCGCGGCCTTCTCCGGGGTGGAACTGGGGCCAGGCACGCTCTACACGGCGATTACGCGGCTGGTGGAAGAAGGCTGGATCGAGCCCGTGGAAGCCAGCGGCCGGCAACGTCCGTATCGCCTGACGCCTGGCGGTCTCGATTATCTTCGCGGGCAATTGGAAAGAATGCGGCAACTGGCGAGCTTCGGATTAAGGAGGCTGCGAACGGTATGAAAGTGCGGAATCTTTTGCTTCGCGCGTATCCACGCTCCTGGCGCGAGGAGTATGGCGAGGAACTCGCGGGCGTACTCGCGCGAAGGGGGCTGACCTTCGCGGTGGTGGCGGATGTGCTGGGAGGCGCCGCGAGGCAGCATCTCGATCGCGACGAACCGTGGAAGATTTGCGGCGTGGGATTAGCTCTGTGGTTTATGATGGCCAGGTTGGTGGCCGTGTTCTTCCCCTACCGGACCTTCTTCTTGTGGTGCTGGTTCTGCGGCTTGCTGATTACGCTTGCCTCCGGCGCATGGACAGCCACGCGGAGCAAATCGGGAACACTGCGATCGACGGTGGCATCCGCCAAGACGGCTCTAATTGGCCAGGCGGGAGTCGTTGTGCTCTATCTTTTGGTGCTGCCTCGTGAGAACGCTTATTCGTTTCAGGGACACGGCATCTATTACTGGTTTTTGAAGACGTTGGCCCTGGGCCTCGCACTCTCAGTCCCGTTTGGCTTCGCCGGCGCGCTGCTGGGCCGGCTCTTTACGCGGCTCCGGAAAGAGCCACGCGCAGCCTGCCTGTCAGGCCCGTGACCTTTGGCGCGGGCGCCGTGGTCGAACCAGCAACTCTTCGCTTGGCTGGGCGACGGGTTGGCGCTCCTTCTGTTCGCGGCGCCGATTGGTGCCGCGGCTCACGCCCACCGGCAGCACATCTATGTCACTCTATGGGTGTGTCCAAGAATGTGACCAGACGAGCGCATGTCATCCTCCCGATTGACGTGATTGCCAACATCGACAGGTTGGTGGGCAAGCGGGGTCGCAGTGCCTTCCTGACGGAATTGGCCCAGCGCGAGATTAAGCTTCGCCTCCAGCGCCAGGCCTTGCGCGAATCGGCGGGGGCCTGGAAACCGGAAGATCATCCTGAGTTGACACATGGTGCCGCCACCTGGGTCCGGCAGATTCGTTCTCTCGACGCCAGCCGGTCGGAGGAACTGGAACAGCGGCGCGGCGGCAAATGACCTACCTGCTCGATTCGAGCGTAAGCATTGACGTCCTGAACGGCCGGAATGAACGCCCCGGGATCCTGGCCGACTTGTCCCAGCAGGATCGTGCTGGACTGGAATTCTACCCCGTGACCTGGGAAGCAGCCCAACTTGCCGGGGATCTCTACCGCCAGTGGCGTCAGTAGGCCAAACGTTGGCGCTGTCCGATGTAACGGTCGCCGCGACAACCAGATACATTTTCCCATGCCGGAGTTACCCAAAGATGGCCCCATCGCTCTCTGTGAGAATAGAGACTGGGCATGTTTCTCTTCGACATTTTCCGCTCCTTCCTGCCGCTGCATAATCCGCTCGGCTTCGGCGCGAGCGATTTCGTGGAGTTCGCGCTGGTGGCGCTGCTGGTGGCCCTGGTGCTGGCGCGGGGAGCGCTGGAGCCCGCGGCCCGCAGCTTCGCCGAGCGCACCGGCTGGTGCATGCTCCTGCTCTTCGCCCTGCCCATCGCATTGCGGCTGGCGCTGCTGCCGCATTTTCCTATCCCCACGCCCGGCGGTGCGGACGACTACGGCTACATCCTGCTGGCCGACACGCTGCGTCACTTCCACCTCACCAACCCGGCGCATCCCATGCATCGCTTCTTCGAAACCGTGTTCGTCCTGCAGCAGCCAACTTACAGCTCCATCTACTCGCCCGGCCAGGGCCTGATATTAGCGCTGGGGTGGGACCTGCTGGGGCACCCGTGGGCCGGCGTCGCGCTGGGAGTGGGCGCGTTCTGCGCGTTGACCTACTGGATGTTGCGTTCCTGGACCACGCCGGGCTGGGCGCTGGTGGGCGGCCTGCTCGCGGTCGCCGAGTTCGGACCGCTCAACGAATGGATGAACATCTATTGGGGTGGGGCGGTCTCCGCGGCGGCTGGATGCCTGGTTTTCGGGTCGCTCCCGCGGCTGCGCCACGCACCCTGTCGGCGCGACGCGGTGTTGCTGGGCGCGGGCCTGGGAATCCACCTGCTCACGCGGCCGTTCGAATCCGTCTTTCTGTGGATCGCCGCGGCGGCCTTTCTGCTGCCGGACTGGCGCCGGCTCGCGAAACTCATGCCCGTGGCAGCGATGGCTGTGCTGCCGGCGGTAGCGCTCACGCTCTTCCACGCCCACGCGGTGACGGGCAGTTGGACCACCATCCCGTATGCCGAGAGCCGCTATCAATACGGCGTTCCGACCACCTTCACGTTCCAGCCCGCCGCGGTGGCGCACAACGAACTCACGCGGGAACAGCGCCTGACGTACGAAGGGCAGACCGAGGTGCATGACTATGCCGGAAGCTTTCCCGGCCGTTGGGCCGCGCGCCTGCGATTCTACCGCTTCTTCCTGTTGGCCCCGCTCTATCTGGCGCTGCCGTTTTTTGCCATTCGCCTGCGCGAACGCCGCCTGATCTGGCTCGCGGCGACGGTACTCCTGTTCACGCTGGGCACCACGTTCTACCCCTACTTCTTCCCGCAATACGTGGCGGCGACGGCGTGTCTGCTGCTGCTGGCCGCGCTGGCCGGGCTGGAACGCCTGAACCGCATCAGCCCGGAAGGCGCGCGCGTCCTGCTGTACGTGGCGGGAGCGCATTTTCTCTTCTTCTATGGACTGCACGCCCTGGGCAACGACCGCGTTTTCGTCGCCATGCGCCACTTCGAGAGCTGGGACTACGTGAATTTCGACGATCCCGAAGAGCGCCTGGCGATCGACCGGCGGCTGGCGGCAATCCCCGGCCGGAAGTTGGTGTTCGTGCGCTATAGCCCCGAGCACCAGTTTCGCGAATGGATCCACAACGCCGCCGATATCGACCGCGCGCCCGTGGTGATGGCGCTCGACCGCATCTCGGACAATGCCAACCTGCGGAAATACTACCCGGATCGCTCGGCGTGGCTGCTAGAGCCGGATGCGAAGCCCGTGCGGCTGACGCCTTATAAGGATAGCGACGACTCGCCGTTCATGGACGTGAGATAGTGGGCTCGGGTTGGCACGAGCGCTGTCGTTCGGCACGTTGGTTCTAGTGCGGGCATCGCAAATTGGCCACAGATGGACACAGATAAACACGGATAAAAAACCACCGCAGAGGAATTCTCGTTCCTGCTTCTTTTCTTATCCGTGTCCATCTGTGGCCAGGTACTCGTTGTTCCTGAGGTTGGACCGCTCGTCTCGTCATCTAACGCCGCAGCGTCTCGCGATCGCGCTCAAAGTCCGCCGCGGTGAACTCGAAGACTTCGAGCCGCCCACGAAACCCTCACATCAGCCAGGGCGATTCCGTCCACCAATCGGGGTGCGCGTCGCTCCAATTGCAGGACGGGACGGGCGCGAGCCAGTCCATGCCGGTATCGCCGCCGATAGGAGCGCCGGGGGGCGCATCGGGCGCGTAGGTCGCCTTCACCGGATCGCCCGGACGGTCGATGAAGCGCTTGATGTCGGCGGCGATCAGCGCGCGCTGCGCCCTTTCGGCGTCGTTGGGCGCCGCCTGCCGTCCGGTAAGCAATCCCTGCAGCTTGTATGACGCCACGGCGCGCACCTGCGGATTCGGCGAACCGCTGGCCAGCCACATCACGCGATCCACCAGCACATGCTCTTCGGCGCGGCGCACTTCCTGCTCGTAGGGCGTGGCGGCCGGCGCATCGAAGACGGCCTTCGCCAACCGGTCGATCACTTCCTCCAGTCCCGGCAGCGTGGGGTCCTCGGCATGCTGGGCCACCATGCGGGACGCGCGGTCGAGTTGCAGCAGGAACCCGATGGTGACATCCGCGGCGACGGTGGCCGGACTAAGCGGGTCGAAGGTAATCCCGGTGGTACGCGGGAACAGTTCGCGGTGGCGGCCGAACCCCGGCGGACGCGGCGGAATGGCGTCGAGTATCTGCTTGGGCACGGTCAACTCCGACGGCTTCAACGTCGCCGACAGAGATTCCAACGCTTTGCGCTGATTGGCGGCGCTCTCCCATTTCACCGGCGTGCGCCCGTCGCCGCGCATGGCGTAGATGAAATCCTGGCCGGCCACCATGTGCGACGCCGCTTCCACGGTGTAGCGGTGATACATGAAGATGGGCACCAGCGGCTCCTCGATGGTGGCCATCGGCGCTCCGTTGCGAATGGTGTGCTCGCCCAGTTTGTCGAGCGCGGCGCGGCGGATTTTCATGATGCGGTCCAGTTCGTCGGCCTGGTTCACGCCGTTCGACCACTGATCCACGTGGGGGTGAG
>CAZARO010000507.1:0-4916 GCA_964487165.1 uncultured Solibacteraceae bacterium
TGGCCTCAGCCTGGAATGGGGCGGCAAAGAAGTAAGGGGAAAACCGGGCAGATGCGCACGAGGGAGGACTTTTCGCCCCCCCCCGGCGCCCGCGCCGATTTCGATCTTGTGATGCCTGCCGTGGCCGCCCGGATCCGGCCGGCCACGGCGGATTCTTATAAAGCGCTGGTGGTTGTTACGGTGTTCGAGCCGTACTTGCGCACGTACCCCGCGTTGATGGCGTATTGGTCCATCTGTTTGGTCCAATGCCCCACCACCACCGCGTCGGTGGGCTTGATGTTGGCGAAGGCTTCTCTAAACGTCGCCTCCACGAATTCCGGCTTTTCGCACAGCCGGCCCGAGGCCAGGATCTTGTATGCAAAGCACGGCCTCTTGGTTTGCTTGATCACCTGGTACATCTCAGCCGGATCGCCGCGCACGAAGGCTGTCTCGCCGCCGTAATACTGCGAAGTCTCTTCGTTGGAGTGATACAGTTCCGCGGGCGCCATGCCGGGGTTGGCGGCGAAGGACCTCTCCCATTCCGCGTGAGTGCGGCCATACTTGTACACGCACGGCATGTAGTAATCCACGTCCCAGTCCTGGGATTCGATTTCCTTGAAGACTTCCGGCCGGTGGCTGGTGATGGCCACCAGAACGCCCGCATCCCGTATCTTCTTGCAGTATTCGCGCACCTTGTAGAGCTGACCCATTCTCCAGAGGATATCGGTGCTGTAGCCGGGGTGGTGAATGGCGATACAGCCTTCCTTGGCAAGGGTCTTCGGGTCCTCTTCGCCCGATCCGCGGGCAGTGAACATCATTTTGCCGACGCCCAACTTGTTGACGTCGTTGACCAAAGCGAGGGGTGGAGCTTCCACACAGTTGATGCCCAGCTCCAGGGCATGCTTGAAATCCGCCACCAATTGCTGGTGGGTGTTCCACGCCTTCATTTCCACATCGATCATGGCGGACAGATGGGACAAACCGCCGACGGTATTGCACCCGATAATCAGGCGGGAAATCATATGCTGGCCGAAGCGAACCATCGGCATAGGCTCGGCCGGCAGCGGGGCGGCGTTGGCGGTTGCCACCAGCGACGAAGCCGCGGCGAGCGCCCCGATCTTCTGAAAAAACTCGCGCCGGGAATTCTCGCCCGCCGGATTTGGTTTACATTCCGAACTCATGTCTATCCGCCTCCTTGGCAGACCCGCGCTCTCACTTTTTCCCATGCCGGACAGTTGCCGGCGAAAGGTGTTCCTGAGGTGTCGCTAACGGGATATTAACACCCAGTTCTCTTGTGGTCAAAAGGGGCCCTGTTTGTGGGCGGAGTGTGCCGCCGGGTGGCCGCCTACGCCTTGACGACCAGCGTGACGCGCTGAATGCCGTTGGCGCCGGTTCTGAGGAACGGGCGCGGCATGGGCTGGGCGATGCCGTTGCCGTCGATGGTGCGGCAGCACAAGTCATAACTGCCGGGAGCCAAGCCGGGAAGTAATGCCGCCCAGTGGACCAGCGTGTAGCGCATCGGCCATTGAAGGGGAGCGCCGGTCGCCCGGTCGATCTGGCTTGTCATGGCGGGCAACTTGCCGCCCGGAAGCCCTCCGCCCCAATCCGTGGGAGCCGGCAGAATTTCCGCGTCCTTCCACGTACCTCCGGTCCAGTATGGGTCGTCCGCAGGCCAAGGGTCGTTCTGGGAGTGCACGCAATACTGAACCTTCGCGACGCCCGATATGCCGGCCAGCGCGAAGCCGGTCAGGGCGGCCGGTTTTCCCGCCGCAACCTCCTTGGGGGCATTGATGAACCGGGCCTTGGTCTTCATGGCCGTTTCCACATCGGCGTTGAAGTCGGCCGCGTCGGAATCGTTGGCTTTGAAATCGTTGGTGAGCACGATGCGCTGCACCCACTTGATGGCCTTGTCGCCGTACCCGCCCGGCAGCACCATTCGTGCCGGACCGCCGTGGGACGCCGGTATCGGCTCGCCGTTCATCTTATATGCGAGAACAACAGGCACCTGCCCCGGCGGGGTCTCCAAAACCTGACCCAGCGGCAATGACGCTTGAAACGGGGCTACGCCCTCCTGGTGATAGCTCTGGTAATAGACTCGCCGGATATTGGCTTTGGGCTTCACCAACCAGATAATTTCGCGGAGCGGCACCCCCTCCCATACGCTCGTATGGAACGGATCGTCCACATTGACGCAGAAGCAGGGGTGAAGGAAACGGACGACGTGCCTTTCGGCCAGTTTCATCAGCCCGTTCCAGTCCAGCGCATTTCCCTCGGCGCGCGTGAGGGGCCGTTCCACCAGGCTGCTGCTTGCCGTATCCGCCACCACTTCCAGGGACCAGGTTTCCGGGACGAGGCCGATCTCGCGCAGTTTCTCCTCGGGAAGGTTGAGCACGCCGGCCTTGCCTTTGTCCGAATAGCGGCCGCGCGCAATGGGAGTCAGGTATTCCAGTTTGGCGGCCGCCTCCCGCAATTGCGGATCGGCGGAAGCATTCCGGGCCGCGACGGGTGAAGCGCTCCCGAGTGCCGCCGCGGCCGCACTCAATTGAAAGAGATCACGCCGAGTGAGCGGGTTACGCTCTGGCGAATCGTGATCGTGTTCGTGCATCTGGTCCTCCAACAATCTCGCCGGGCCTCTGCCCAAGGGCGCTTCAGGTGAGCGAATTCCGGAATGGGCCGAGGGTCTCGGAACCGGTGGCCGTCACCAGCACATCGTCCTCGATGCGCATTCCGCCGCAGGGTTTGAAATAGATGCCAGGCTCGACCGAAGTAACCATGCCCTCCTCGAGTGCATCGGTCACGCCGGGCGCGAGCTTGGGAAGTGACTCGTGGTAACCGAATCCCAGACCATGGCCGGTGATATGCGGGAAGGAGCTGGCGTAACCCGCGTCCCGGATGATGGACCTGGCCGCTTCGTCTACCTCGCCCCCGCTGATGCCGGGGCGAATCGCGGCAGCCGCGGCAGCCTGCGCCCTGCGCACGGTATCGAATACTTTCAATTGCTCGCCGGTCGGCTTACCGGCCACTCGGACGCGGGTGCGGTCTGCCCAGTATCCGTCGGCGACGACCCCCAGCTCGAGCAAGGCGACATCCCCACTCGCCAGGCGTCGTTCGGTGGAAACTTCGTTAGGCCGGTAACCAATGGCGCACTCGTCCGGGCCGGTAGCCACCTGAGCGTAGGCTCGCACGCGGAACGCTCCCTTGTAGCCGGTGCCGCGGGCCATAATCTCCCGCTCCACCGAAGCGGCAATCTCGACTCCCGTGGCACCCACTACGGTCAAGCCTTCGAACGCCTCCAGGCCGATACAGGAAATCTCGCTGGCAATGCGCACCCTGGCGGCCTCGTAAGCCGTCTTTCTACGGCGCTCGACCTGGAGCAGGGAAGAGGCGTCCACCAGCTCGCAGCCGTCGAACGCCGCGCGGTACATTTCACGGGTGCTCGCCGCGGGCACCTGCGCCTCTCCGCTATTCCAGGGCGGCGCCACAGTTTCGAAATCCGCTTCGTACCCGACCCGCTTCCAGCCCTTTCCGCGGGCGGCCCCTGCCAGGATATCCCGGACCGCGGAATACGGGTCCGGCGAACCCAGCACGCCAAACCGGAAATACGCCGCGTCCGCTTCCCAAAGCGACGGGCCGGCTTCGTTTTCGTAACAGTCGGGAATCGCGCAGACCGCCTTGCTGTCGCGCGGAAAGAGGAGCACACTCGCGCCGATCATGGGCCAGAACCCGCTCAGCAAAAGAACGTTTTCGGGCAACCGTACGGCCAGAGCGTCGAGGCGCTCCGCCTCCATGGCCCGCCGCATCCGGTCGAGTCTTTCCTTGTACTCCATGCTTTCGGTCCTTTCCATTCTGCCCGCTCCGGGCAGGGCGTCCGACCACCGGCGGCCCGCTGTTGGATCAGCTGATCCAACAGCGCACTTCTTCCTCCGATGAAAACAAAGGGCTTATCCGAAATCCGTTGGATCTGCGGATCCAACGGGCCGTCGCGCCTTTTAGCCGGCGTCTATCTTTTAGCCGGCGCCTATAAAGCCGGGGTAGCACATCATGGCGCCATCCACGTAGATCGTGCTCCCGAGGACATAGTCGGAGTCGTCCGATGCCAGCCATATGGCGGCGCGCGCGACGTCCTCCGGTTCCCCGATGCGCTTGTAAGGGATCAGCTTGAGAAGAACCCGGTCGTACACTTCCTGCGAAGTCACCTTTTCCACGTTCATGGGCGTCCGGATTGCCCCTGGCGAGATGGCGTTGACGCGAATGTGAAGATGGGCCACTTCCTGGGCGACGCTCTTCATGAGCAGCAGGATGCCGCCCTTCGAAGCGGCATAGTTCGCATGTCCTTCCCAGGGAATCATGTCGTGCACCGAGCTCATGAAGATGAGCTTGCCGGCAGCATAGGAAATGGAGCGATCGACGCCTTGGCTCTTGAAAAGGCGGACGGCCTCGCGGGCGCAGAGAAACTGGCCGGTGAGATTCACGTCGATCACGCGCCGCCAGTCGGCCAGCGTCATCTCGTCGATGCGGGCGTTGAGCTGGATCCCGGCATTGGGCACGCAGATATCCAGACGGCCGAAAGTGTCGATCATGCATTGGAACATGGCCTTCACCTGGTCTTCATCGGACGTGTCCGCTTGGAAGACGACGGCCTTGCCGCCATTTTCCTCGATGGTCTTGACTGTTTGCCTGGCGCCTGCTTCGTCGCTGTGGTAATTTACCAGGACCTCGGCACCCGCCTGGCCAAAACCGATGGCAATCGCCTGCCCAAGGCCTTTGCTGGCCCCGGTGACAAGCGCCTTCTGGCCTTTCAATACGCGATGAATTGGAGCCGGAGGCGAATCGTTTGGAACGGTGTAGTCGCTTTTGGGATGCATGTGTCGGCTTTTATGCTAAATAAACGCCCCATTCCCGTCAAGCTGCCGGGAAGTTACGGAACTTACGCCTCA
>CAZARO010000508.1:0-4905 GCA_964487165.1 uncultured Solibacteraceae bacterium
GCCAGCCGGAGTTTACGCGTTTGGCCGGGGCGCAGGCCGCGCTGGTAGAAGTGGCGCAGGCACAGGCAGTGGCCGCGCTGTTCCAGTCGGCCCATTGGGATTGGAACGATCCCCTGAGCGCCCACGCTTTCGAGCAATGGCGCGATAGTCAAGTTCAGAAGACCGACGAAGTGACTGCGGTGGAAAATCCGCAGGCGCCGTCGCAGCATTTGACGCAGATCCGAACCGTCTCCGCCGAGGGCGAGGTGGAGGTGGCCAGCATCGTTCTAGACACCGGCGATTACCTGCCGGTGAGCGAACGGCTGGACTTTCGCGATCGCGAATGGGTTGAGTTAAGCGAGATAGCGGAGACTCCCGTGGAGAGCGCCGGTGGTTCCGGCGTTGCCGACGCGGGATCTCCGGTGCGCGCCGCCGAACCACCAAGCCGGCCGGCCGCATTCGCACCCGGGTCATCGGCCTCGATTTCAGACGAGTTAGAAGTGCTGTCGGCACTAAATGAAATCGGGGCCGACCTGGGTGATCCGGTGGAAGTTGCCCTTACGGACGGCAAGGTAGTGGTGACCGGCGCCGCCGAAGCGATTCCGCCACAGCGGCAGGATCAGATCCGCGCCAAGGTGGCGAATCTGCCGTATGTGGAAGTGGCGTTCACTTCGTCGCATCCCGTGACTATTCCGCCGCCAACTGCGGTTGCCGCCGGTTCGGCCGCCAGCGCCACGGCTTCTCCCATAGAGGCGCGTCTCCAACAGCACCTCGGAGGCCGTGCCGAGTTCGACCGTTTCAGCACGCAATTACAAGATTTGGACGAAGCCGCGTCGCAACGGGTGTTCGCCCTCCGCAACCTGGCGCAGAAGTTCCCGCCTGCGGACGAAGCGCGGCTCGGGCCTCACGACCTGAATCTACTGCACGAGTTATCCCGCAAGCATGCCGCCGTGCTGGCCGAAAAGTTGGACAGCATGGAACGAATTCTGGTTCCCACGCTGTCTTCCTTGGGCGGCACGGCGGCGAATGTTCATCCCGCCGGTGGGTCAGCGGCGTGGCAACCAGTCACGGAAGAAATTTACCGCAGCGCGCATCGTGTCGACGTCCTCATTGCGCAGATGTTGGGGGTGACGGCGGCGAACGCTTCCGACAACGCTCTGCCGTCGGACCTGATGGCGGCGCTGACAGACCTTCGGGGAAATTTGGACGCGTGCCAGAAGGCGATGAAGTAGCAATAGGCAATAGCTATTAGCTCTGGCGGGCTGAAGCCCACCCCACCCGGCGGATCGACACATCTTGGTGGCGCGGGCTTCAGCCCGCGAAAGCCGTCTTTTTAGGCGGCCATTAGCTAACAACCAACAACTCCTACCCGTGGCACTTCGGTGATTCCTTCGCTCAGTAGATCGAGGAAATTGCGGTGCTATGCTCGTGAAATGCCAGTTGTGTTTTCCAATGAGGGCTATTGTCCGATTTGCCGTGATAGTACCCATTTCGTCGCATCCCGTGAATGGTTGCGGGATTTCTATCTGTGCAGCCGATGCGGCACTTGCCCCCGCCAGCGAGCTACGGTTGAGGTCCTCAACGCGGTAGCGCCGGATTGGCGAAACGTGTCGATACACGAAAGTTCGCCATGCGTCGACTTCTTTCGCAAAGTGTGTCCGCAGTACACTTCGTCTTATTACTTTGAAACTGAACCCCTCGGCTCGATAAAGAATGGTCAGCGGTGCGAGAATCTGGAACGGCTTACCTTTCAAGACGACACGTTCGATATCTTCATAACCCAGGATGTGCTCGAACACGTTTTTCGGCCTGATTTGGCCGTTCGAGAAATTGCCAGGGTCTTGAGACCGGGCGGCATCCATGTGTTCACGGCGCCCAAACACAAACATCTGCTGAAGAGCTACGCGCGCGCCAGGCAGAGCCAGGATGGCAGCGTGGAACATTTGCTGCCGCCCGTGTACCACCGCGATCCAATCGTAGACGGGCCAACTCTTGTCACCTGGGATTACGGCGCAGATTTTGACGATCTACTCGCGGAATGGTCTGGATATCTGGTTTGCAATTTCATCATTCGAGACAGAGCGCGAGGCATCGATGGAGAGTATCTGGACGTGTTCGTCATGCGAAAGGACGCTGGGAATCAAGTACCGCTGCCGATTGTTGACGCCAGCTAACAGCTAAAAGCCTACCCGTCCACCTCTGTATAAATCCCCTTGCTCTCGTTACTCAGCAGCCCTAAGTGAAACCGGATGGCGATTTCGAACGCTCCGAGCGAACTGCGTGTCAGCAGCCATGCGGCCACGCACAGCGCGGCAGTCACCGACAACACCACCTGGCGAGAACGGAAGACCAGGAAATACTGCAGCGCTACCGCGACGGCCATGGACAGTCCACCTAGCATGAGCACGCCGAGCATATCGGTATTGTTGGCGCCTTCCGGCTGGCGGGTGAACGGCATGCAGTCAATGCGTCGCAGTTCGAGCGCCAGATACACCGCCGAGACCGCCGCGCTATATCCCAGGAACAGCGCCGCGTCGCGGGCACCCCAATGCCATGCCAGAAACGGCAGCAGGATCAGGTGTGGAATCAGGACGAGGGTCAACAGCCGGGCGTAGACGCCGCGCGCCACGCCGCGGAACGCGCCCGCCGGCGCCAGCAGGAAGAGCCACGCACCTTTGTAATCGTTGCCGAAGGGCATGGCGATGCAAACCAGGAAGAAGGCGATACCGAAGGCGTGCGGGAGAAACTGCGCTGCCGTGAACTGCGCTGCCGTGAACTGCGCAGAGAAAGGCGACGTCCGCCGGCCGTCCCACACGGCGGCAAACAGGATCAGGGTGAGGGGAATCAGGTTGATCATTTGCCGGCGGAATTGCCAGTCGCGGAGCATCATGCGGGAAACAAACTCGAAGCCCGCGCGCACCGTGGGGCCGCCGCATAATCGCGCCGCCCAAGCGCCGAGGTACGAGCGGCGCACGCGGATTTTGCGCCCGGAACCGCCGTGGGCGATGGCCGCTACGCGAGCCAGGTAGTCGCCCGAAAGCACGCGCAGCCCGAGCGCCATAATGCCGAGCGAGATTGTGCTGAGGGCCACGGCCATCGCGGCGCGCGGTCCCGGCCCGGCCGGCAACCACTGCGGCACGCGCAGCTTCAGGTGCAGGCGCGGCGCGAATTGGAAGGACACGTAAAGGAGCCACGAGGACATCTCGGCGGCGAATCCCACGGCCTTCAGGCGGGCCGGCGGCACGAATCGAATCAGCCATCCGAAGAGCGCGCAGCAGAACAGCGCCATCACCAGTCCGACGGCGAACGCCGCCGTCAAATGCAGCAGCGGATAATACCAGGGTGCGCCGGGGAGCAGCAGGCCGGCGCACGCGGGAATCAGGTTGAGCGCAGGCACCAGATAGAGTAGGACGCGCAAAATATGAGTCAGCTTGGCCGACGTGTAGGTGGCGCCGTTGATGGGTTGATGCGCCAGCACCAGGCCTTCGACCGGGTTCATCAGGCTGTTGTTGGTCTCTGCCAGTAGGGTGGTCAGCAGCAGGAAACTGGAGAGCGCCATAAAAACGAGGAAGTAAGTCTGGGGCGTCATGCCGATGCCGACGCATACGAGCGTCATCACGCCGGACAGGAAGTAAAACAGCCATGACGATTTCTGGAGCGACATGGCATCGCGCCCGAAGTGGCTGAAGAATTCGCGCCGGTCGCTGAGCGTGCCGAACAGGTCCACCAGCAGCCAGTAATGCACGCTGTCGATGCCCAGCCGGCGCATGAGCGCGTTCACCAGCGGGCTTGCCCGCAGGAAGCGTTTGAGGGCGCTCCAGATGGCGTTCATGGCCGCAGCGCCGCCACGATGCGGGCCACGCCCGGCTCCACGTCCGCCGACTGCGTCAGCGTGCGGAATACGTCTTCCAGCGACTCCTGCCCGGTGGACGCCTTCAGGCTCTCCAGAGTACCGTCGGCAATCAGCCTGCCCTTGTGGACGATGAGCGCGCGGCTGCAGACCTTCTCCACCACATCGAGCACGTGCGAGCTGTAGAGCACGGTGCGGCCATCGGCTGCCAGCGCGGCGATCAGGTCTTTGATCATGATGGCGGCATTTACGTCCAGCCCCGATAGCGGCTCGTCCAGCAGAATCAGTTCCGGATTGTGCAGCAGGGCGGCGGCGATGAGCGCCTTCTGGCGCATTCCCTTGGAGTAGGTGTCGAGGCGGCTGGAGCGGTCGGACGAAAGGCTGAAGGCTTCCAGGATCTCGCGGATGCGCATCTGCAGAGTCTCTTCTTCGACGCCGTGGAGGCGCCCCGAGAGTTCCAGAAACTCCTGGCCGGTGAGGCTTTCGAACAGCTGGGCGGCTTCGGGGACGTAGCCGATTCGCTGTTTGACATCGATGGCGCGTTCGGGGAGCGGCAGCCCCGCGACGGAGACTGCGCCGCCGCCGGGCGCCAGAATACCGGCGATGATTTTGATGGTGGTGCTTTTGCCGGCGCCGTTCGGCCCCAACAGCCCCACGATTTCACCGCGTTGCAGGGTGAACGAGATCTGGTGCAGCACCTCCGCGAAGTCGTAGCTGAAGACGACGCGGTCGAACGCTACGATGGCTTCCGGCAAACGCTGGCCTCCCGTGCGGCTATTGTAGCGCGGAGGCACGGGGAGCATTCAGCACATCTGACGCGGCTGCGGCGGCAGCTATAGCTAAGTACTCCATTTCATAAGTTCGCCAACGTATGCTGCCGCAACCGCTCCCTTACGGTCGCGGCTCTGAACGAGGCTGCATGCAGAGCCGCGACCGTAAGGGAGCGGTTGCAGTTGGATCTGCGGAATACGCATCTGTATTTGCGAAATGGTGTACTAACTTAGCTTAGCTTAGCTAAGCTAGTGGGGCAGGATGGCATCCCAATGTCACTTACATTGGCCTATGAGCCGTACCTG
>CAZARO010000509.1:0-4903 GCA_964487165.1 uncultured Solibacteraceae bacterium
GAACCACCGGCGTGACGCCGCGGTTGACCAGCGCGCAAATGCGCTCGGCCACCACCGGGCGAATGCCGGAGAAACCCTTGGCCAGCACGTTGGCGCGAATCAGCATCATGGCGCGGACTACTTCGCGCGCCAGCGGCTCGCCCACTCCGGCGCAGTGCGAGCGGATGACGTTGCGCTGCAGGCGTTCGAGATCGGCGGAGGGAATCCGCACGTCGGCCAGCAGGCCTACGCCGGTATTCACTGCGTAGATGGGGGCGTCTCCTTCCGCCAGCCTTTCCACCAGGGCGCGCGAGGCGGCCATCTGGCGGTACGCCTCAGGCGCCAGGGTCACATCGGCAGTACGGGCGCGCGCAAAGGAGCAGGTCTCCCCGATGGTGAGATGGTTGCCGTCGAGCGGGAGAGTCACGGTCTCAGTGGCGCTTCTGGCGGGCGGCGATCAACTCGTCGATGTTGACCAACTCCGTCGGATAGTCGCCGGTATAACAGGCGTAGCAATATTCGTGCTTCTCGTCGTCGGCGACGGCTTTGCGCAGGGACCCGATGGAAAGGAATCCCAGCGAATCGGCCTCCACGAAGCGGCGAATCTCTTCCACCGTGTGGTTGGAAGCGATCAACTCACCTTTGGTAGGCGTATCGACGCCGTAAAAGCAGGGGGAAACGGTGGGCGGGCAGGAGATCCGCAGGTGCACTTCGCGCGCGCCGGCCTGGCGCACCATACGGACGATTTTGCGGCTGGTGGTGCCGCGCACAATGGAATCGTCCACCAGCACCACGCGTTTGCCCTGCAGCAGAAACGGTACCGGATTGAGCTTCAGCTTGACGCCGAAATCGCGGATGGCCTGCGAGGGCTCGATGAACGTGCGGCCCACATAATGATTGCGGATCAGCGCCTGGCGGAAGGGCAGGCCGCTCTCGGAGGAGTACCCGATGGCCGCCGGCACGCCGGAATCGGGCACGGGCACCACCAGGTCGGCATCGGCGGGGCATTCGCGCGCCAGCAGGACGCCCAGGTTTTCGCGCGATTCCTCCACCGGACGGCCGAAAACCAGCGAATCGGGCCGCGCGAAATAGACGTGTTCGAAGACGCACTGCGAGAGCGGCTGCTTGGGCGCCCAGAATTCGCGCGTCATGCCTTCGGGCCCCACAATCACCATTTCGCCGGGCTTCACGTCGTGCAGATAGACCGCGCCGATAAGGTCGAACGCGCAGGTCTCGGAGGCGAACACGTAGCACTTGCGTCCGCCCGAAAAAGCCATCTCGCCGACCGCCAGCGGCCGGAATCCATGCGGGTCGCGCGCTACAATGATGCGGTCCTGCGCCAGAAATACCAGCGAAAATGCGCCTTCCAGGTGCAACAGCGCTTCGCGCAGGGCGCCCGCCATGGTGCGCTCGGAAGAATGCGCCATCAGGTGGAGAATCACCTCGGTATCGCTGGATGCCTGGAAGATGGCGCCCTGGCGGCCCAGTTGCGCGCGCAGTTCGGCAGCATTGGTGATGTTGCCGTTGTGCGCCACGGCCACTTTGCCCTTGTTGCAAACCACCGAAAACGGCTGCGCGTTGAGCAGTACGGTATCGCCGGCGGTGGAGTAGCGGGTGTGCCCGATGGCCAGGTCGCCGGGCAGCGTTTGGAGCACGTCGCTGGTGAAAATGTCGGCGACGTGCCCCATGGACTTGTGCGTATGTACGTGGCCGCCGTCGGACGTGCAGATGCCCGCGCTTTCCTGGCCGCGATGTTGCAGCGCGTAGAGCCCCAGGTAGGCTAGTTTGGACGCTTCCGGGTGGCCGTAGATGGCGACCACGCCGCACTCATCGTGGAATTTATCGAGCATAGGGCGTCATGGAATTGCGAGCCTCCCCTCAATTGTAGCTGAGGGGCTCCAGTCCACGTTTACCAGGTAACTGGGGGCGGCAAATTTAATCAGGCTCCGGGCCGCGGGGCCCGACGCACCGCAGCGCCGGAGCGGAGACGGGGAGAAGAAAAGACTTCGATCGCCCGTCATTATGTGAGACGCGCGGCCGGTGGGGTCCAGGTACATTGTGAGGAGCCGGCCACTATCCTCAGAGCCAGTACTGAAACTGGTGCGTCGCCAGGATGTACCCCGATAGCAGCGCGTTCGTCACGGCGTGCGCGATGATGCAATCCCACAACGTGCGTGTGCGCACCATCCACCAGTTATAAACGACCCCGGTGGCCAGCCCCACTTCCCAATAGGGGCCGTGCTCGGCGGCGAACATCAGCGCCACCAGCCAGAAGGCCGCTGCCTGGTAGGTGCCCAGGGGAACTTTCTGGAAGTCGCCGGCGATGACCCAGCGCATCGCCCAGCCGCGCCAGAACAGTTCTTCCACCGGCGGCACCAGCAGCGCGCACGACGCGGTCCGCAGAGCCAGGAACCAAACGCTTCGCCGCAGAACGATGGGGATGGAACTGGCGGCGGCGCCGGTGATGGAATTCTGAAACAGCCAGAAGTGGCGATAGCCGGGGCCGAATAAAACATCGGGCGCGATCCACAGCAGGAAGACCGCGGCCCCCAGAGCGGCGCTGGCGAGCGGCCGCGAGGGCCTGGCCGCCAGGGGCACGCGGGAAACGGCCAGTAGAATGGACAGCGTGGCCACCGCGCGGAGGGAATACATCCACGTGGTGGGCAGCCCGGTGGCCTTCTCGACGGCCATCAGCACGATGAACGCCAGGAACGGAGCGACGTAAGGGATTGCCGGATGGCGCACGGTGCTTTAGCTCTTGCGCGGACGCGCGTTGACTACCGGGACCAGCCAGGTGCGCTCTTCGGGCGCCTGCGGACGCACCGTGCGGACGGCCAGTTCGCGGTTCAGCGTGGCGATGAATTCCTGGATCTGGGACTGCATTTGCCCCATCTTCTCGCGCATATTGAGAATGATGTCGACGCCCGCCAGATTCACGCCCAGATCGCGCGTGAGGTGCAGGATAACTTCCAGGCGCTCCACGTCTTCGGCGGTGTAGAGCCGCGTGTTGCCTTCGCTGCGCGACGGTTTGAGCAGGCCCTCGCGCTCATAAAGGCGCAGCGTCTGCGGGTGGACGCCGTATTGTTCGGCCACGGCAGAGATCATGTAAGCCGCTTTCGATTTCGCTCGTGCCATAAGAAACTCCGGTCAGACTTTGGACCACAAATCGGCGCGCGGATCCTCGGGGTGCAGCTTGGCCAGTTCGCGCAGCAGTTCGCGGGTGCGTTCGTCTCGCGGATCGGGCGCCGCGATGGAGACTTCCACAATCTGGTCGCCGCGCTGGTTGGTGCGCGAGTTGAGAACGCCCTTTTCGCGCAGGCGGAACTTCTGGCCGTTGGTGGTGCCTTGCGGAATTTTGAGCAGCGTGCGGCCGTCGATGGTGGGCACCTCGATCTTGGCGCCCAGGGCCGCTTCCCACACCGCGATGGGAACCGTTATTTCGATGTTGTCGCTTTCGCGGCGGAAGAACGGGTGCTCTTCCACCTTGGTGGTGATATACAGATCTCCGGGCGGCGCGCCCATGGTACCGGCATTTCCTTTGCCGGGGACGCGCAGGCGCGACCCGTTGCGTGCGCCCGGTGGGATGCGGACTTCCACCGTTTCCGTCTTGGTAACGCGCCCATCGCCGCCGCAGGTGGAGCAGGCGTTGCGCAGCCGGCCGGAACCGCCGCAGCGCGGGCAGGTGAGGCTGAACTTCATGGCCCCGGCCATCTGCGTCACGTTGCCGCTGCCTTTGCATTGCGGACAGGTGACTTCTCCGGCGCCGGTCGACCCGGAGCCGTGGCAGGTGCCGCAGACTTCATAGCGGGTGATGTTGAGGCGGGCTTGCGTGCCTTTGATGGCCTGCCAGAAATCGATGTCCATCACGTATTCGAGGTCGCCGCCTTTTTCCGCCTCGACGTGAGTTTCGGTGGCGCCGCCCTTGCCGCCGAAGAACTGCGAAAAGATATCGCGGAAACCGCCCGTGCCGGCGCTGCTTTCGGCGCGCCGTCCACCGCCGCCGGGCTGGCCGGCGAAGTCGGAAAAATCGAAGCCGTTGAAGTCCATGCCGGGGTGCGGACCCTGGCCGGCGGACGCGCCGGCATTCGCACCCGCGAAGCCGCTATCGGAATAGAAGCCGTACTGGTCGTACATGGTGCGCTTCTTGGGATCGCTCAGGACGTCGTAGGCCTCCTGCACGTTCTTGAAACGGTCTTCGGAAGACTTGTCCCCGGGGTTCAGGTCGGGGTGGTGCTTGCGGGCGAGCTTCCGGTAGGCCTTGCGGATATCGTCCACGGAGGCATTCTTAGGAATACCCAGCGTTTCGTAATACTCGTGCTTGGGAGGGGACATAAAATTATGGGGGCAGGGTATTCGCCCTGCCCCGGAAGTTTACTGCAACTTACTTCTTGTCTTTGTCGTCTACGTCGACGAATTCGGCGTCGACCACGTTATCTTTGCCTTTGCCCTTATCGCCGCCGCCGTTGCCGGACGACGGGCCTTCGCCCGTAGGCGGCTGCTGGCCGCCGGGCTGCTGGGCGGTGGATTTGTACATCGCTTCGGCCAGCTTGTGACTGGCGGTAGTGAGACGGTCGACCGCGCTGTTGATCTTCTCGGGGTCGTTCTCCGTCATGGCTTTCTTGGTTTCCGCCAGGGCGTCCTCAATCTCCTTGGCTTCCGCCTCGCCCACCTTGCTGCGATGCTCCTTCAACGTTTTTTCGACGTTGTAGACCATGGCATCGGCGCGGTTGCGGGCTTCGATGGTGTCATGCAGCTTGCGGTCGTCGGCGGCGTGCGATTCGGCATCCTTGGCCATCTTTTCCACTTCTTCCTTGGAGAGGCCGGAAGAGGACGTGATGGTGATTTTCTGCTCGTTGTTGGTGCCGCGATCCTTGGCGGTCACGTTGAGGATGCCGTTGGCGTCGATATCGAAGGTGACTTCGAT
>CAZARO010000510.1:0-4894 GCA_964487165.1 uncultured Solibacteraceae bacterium
GGCCAGCCGCTAGCGTAACCAACCCGGGATTCTCGGCGTAAACTCAAAGTATCGTCATCGTGGCCACTCTTCTCACCATCGGCGAGGTAGCAAAGCGGGCCGGTATACGGGCCTCCGCCATTCGCTTTTACGAAAAGGCTGACCTGCTTCCGAAGCCCGCACGTTCCGGAGGGCAGCGGCGGTACGATCCCTCGGTCCTAGGCCGTATCGCACTGCTCCAGCACGCCAAGGACTGCGGTCTGACGCTGGATGAGGCTCGGGGGCTCTTTAACGACTGCGGCCGGCCTTCGGAGCGCTGGCAGCGAGTGGCTCGCAAGAAGATCGCCGAATTGGATGCGATGATCGATCGGATCGCTGCGATGCGCGACCTGCTGCAGCAGCGCTGCGAATGCGCCGACCTCGATGAATGCGGACGCAAAATAATCGCAGCCAAGGTGCAAGCTGTCTGAGGCCCGTGAACATCGCCGCACGGCATACCGCCCACAATACGGCAAAATGCCGTATGATTGAAGTAATGAAACGCGCGCGACAAACTACCGCCCGCCTGGAAGCACGCTTGCCGCGAGAGGTGATGAAGCGCTTGAAGCGCGCGGCCGAAATCCGGGGCCGGACGCTCACAGATTTCGTCGTATCCGCCGCCGATGAAGCCGCGTGCCGGGCCTTGGAAGAAACCGAAATCATCCGCCTTTCTATCGAGGGCCAACGCCAGATCGCCGCCGCCATCCTGAATCCGCCCGCTCCCACGGCAGCTCTCAAGAGAGTCGCCAAACGGTACCGCGAACTGTTCGGCGTCGCGTGACCCCGCCCGCGTTTCGCTTCGACTCGCTTGGCGACAGCCATGATCGGTCCCTCTTCCGCTGCGGAGACGACGCTCTTGACAGGTATTTTCAGACTCAGGCAACCCAGGACATCCGCCGCCGGATCGCCAATTGCTTCGTAGTGGTGGAAACGGCCACCGGCCAGGTCGCGGCGTATTACACATTATCGGCGGCCAGCATTCCCCTGGTCGATCTCCCGCCGGAGGAAGTGAAGCGATTGCCGCGCTATCCCACCCTGCCGGCAGTGCGCATCGGGCGCCTAGCCGTCGATAAGCGTTTCCAGCGGCGGCGCCTGGGCGAACTGATGCTCATCAACGCCGTTCATCGGACGACCCAGGACGCCGCAGCAGCGTTTGCCCAGCTCGTTGACGCCAAGAACGACGAGGCCGTCGCGTTCTACGAGCGTTACGGATTCCGCGCCATCGCAGGCAGGCCGAGGACTCTGTTCCTGCCCCTGGTCACGGCACAGAAGACCCTGCTCCAAACGGAACGTCCTCAGTGACCCGACCCGGCGGAAGGTGCGCACGCGGATAACGGCGCCAGACGCGTCCAACACTTCCAGACTCACGGCGGCCGACGGCGAGGCGACCGGAACCTGCAACTGCACCACACTGCCGATTTCGAACGGCAGGCTTTGCGTCGGGAGTGCGCGCGTCGACCCCGAGGCCGATGCGGCTGACGCGACTGATCGCCCCGGTAATCTGCGCCGGACCGCTAATGCCCAACCCGTTCAGGAAGATCGCGATTGGAACTCGCCGCGGCCGGATTGCGGGGAACGCCAGATGCTGCAGCCCGGCGATAGTCTGGCCGCTGCAAGTGGCGATATCGAAGATGGGCGCGCCGAAGCTTGCTGCGCCCACGAAGACGGACTGGCTGGCTGCTTGCCTGCATGGTCACCTGGCCAGACCCCTGCGTCAGCCCGCACCCATGCCAGGTGCTAGGCTTGAGGTCATCTATGGCGGCACTTCTGACTCGCGGGGCACGGCGGCGCTTGCAGCAGGCGCACGAGAGCGGATACCTGGACGCCACGTGCCGCGAGAATGGCGCCATCGTGAAGGCGCACGGTCTGTGGTGCTGGCGCCTGAAACTCCCCATGGTGTGGTTCGAACGGAACAGCCCGCGATCCCGCTTTGGCCGCTTGCGGGTGGAGATGCTGACCACCCCCAACATGCTGACGAGCGCCGGGCGGGCTGCCCTGAAGGCGTTGGGCGAGGGCCGGGTTTCCGCTCACGACGCAGTCTGGGAAAGCGTTCCGCTACCGCGCCTCGATAAAATGGCGCATACCGCTTTCCGCGCCGCCATCCAGGCGCAGAACTACCGGCGAAATAGCACGCCGAGGCCTCTTAAGCTAGTGCTGGTGAAGCGCAAGATCGCGTCGGCGTAAACTGGGCTGCCCGCAATTTATTGACTTCTGGTGGTACGTGGGGCTCAGTCGAGAACCTGCTGTGGCAGCTCTGTGGGGCAGCCAATCCTGACTGCAGGCCGCCTTTCAGGCGACCGGGCCGGCTGGAAAGCCGGCCTGCAGGCACGATTGCCTGCCCCACTTAAGGTTTACGCGACGTCAGCCTTTTATCGGCACCGGCGCCAGGTCGCGGCTGGTGATGACGCGATCGATCATGCCGTATTGCACCGCGCCTTCGGGATCCATGATGTAATCGCGATCCACGTCTTTGGCCACGCGGTCGATAGTTTGACCGGTGGCATCGGCCAGCATGCTGTTGAGGGTTTCCCGCATGCGCAGAATTTCGCGGGCGTAAATGTCGATATCGGCGGCTTGTCCGGCCAGGCCCTGCATGGAGGGCTGGTGGATCATGATGCGCGAATTCGGCAGGCTGAAGCGTTTGCCCTTAGTCCCCTTGGCCAGCAGGACAGCCGCCATGGAGGCTGCCTGTCCCACGCAAATGGTCACGATGTCGGGACGAATGAATGCCATGGTGTCCAGGATGGCTAGACCCGAGGTGATCGAGCCGCCCGGCGAATTGATATAAATAGAAACGTCTTTTTCCGGATCTTCGGCTTCCAGGAAAAGCAACTGGGCGATGATCAGATTGGCTACCTGATCGTCAATCGGAGTTCCCAGGAAGATGATATTTTCTTTTAACAGCCGTGAATAAATGTCGTACGCGCGTTCTCCCCTGGAGGTCTGCTCGACCACCATGGGGACAAGGACTGATCCCATCTTTCCTCCCGGACTACTTTCAGAGTGCGGGTTTGTTAGGCCCGTTTTGCGGCGACGGTACGTTTGGGTTTGCGCTGCTTAGCCGTGGCGAGGGCCTTCTTCTTCTGATCCAGCGCCTTGGCCAGGTCCAAAATCGTATTTCGCCCCAGATAATCCATGATACGCCCTCGGAGGGCTACCCAGCTATCGTGCATGGAACAGGGCATGTCGTCGTTACATTCGGAAAGTCCGCTGGCGCACTGCTGATATGGCGCCAGGCCGTCGAGCGCCTCTACGATATCCAGCAGGCGAATTTCGCTGGGATCCACCCGGAGGGCGAAACCACCGGTGGGACCCTTGCTCGAGCGAAGCAGACCCTTGCGCGCAAGCTGTTGTAAAATTTTTGCCAGGAAGTGAGCCGGAATGTCTTCCTGCTCCGCGATGTTCTTCACCATGGCATACTTGCCTTCATTCACCTGAGCCAGGTGGACGAATGCACGGATCGCATATTCGGCCGAACGAGAGTAGATCATCTTTCCCCCGCAATATTCGGAGTAACGTTACTCCGTTATCTTAAAATTATTCGAACCCGCGTGCAAGCCTAATATTTCCGGCTTTAGTGAGTTGACAGAAGCATCCCTGTGGCCCTTACGGGCCAGTTATACGGGCCAGAGCCGGGATTCGGGTCCGAAATTGCCCTGATCTGTAGACGTGCCAGGTGCTCAAAAAGATACATATTTTGCGGGTATGATCGAACCAGCGGACCATGCTCCATCTCATTCGAAACCTTCCGGCCGGCGCGCGCGTGCTGGATCTCGGCGCCGGGCCCGGCAGCTTTCCCGCCGAGCGGGCGGATCTGCTGGTCGTCCGCCTGGATCTGGAGAAGCCGCACCGGCGGGGCACGGGCTGGTATGTGCTCGCCGACGCGGCCCGCATGCCGTTCGCGCCGGCCTCCTTCCATCTGGTGGTGAGCAATCACAGCCTGGAACACTTCACCGAACTCCATGCCACCATTGGCGAAATCGGGCGCGTCTTAAAACCGGATGGCGTACTGTACGTCGCTGTACCGGACGCCACCACTCTCACCGACCGTATCTACCGCTGGCTGGGGCGGGGCGGGGGACACGTCAACCCGTTTCGCTCCCCGGAGGAAGTAGCCGGCCTGGTACACCGTCTGACCGGATTGCCGCTGCGCAGTACTACCGTGCTCTTCAGTTCTCTCTCGTTCTTGAATCGTCACAATTTCGTGACACCGCCGCCCCGCCGGATTGCCCTGTTTGCCTTCGGCAACGAGTTCTTTCTGGCGGTTGCGATGTGGATGCTGCGCGGCCTGGACCGCCGCTGCGGCACCGGATGGAGCCGCTACGGCTGGTCTTTCCGCTTCGGCAACGTGGCCGGTGCCGAACCCGCCGAAGTCTGGGTTAACGTGTGCGTGCGCTGCGGATCGGGACATTCCGAGCCCTATCTGCGGAAACATGCGCCGCTACGAAAATTGGCCGGCCTGTTTCAGACCTATCGCTGCCCGGCCTGCGGAGGCTTTAACTTCCTGACGCGCGAAATTACGGGATTCACCACCGAGACGTAGAGAAAACAAAGTCAAGACCGGAGGACACAGAGGTGGCGGAGGCCACGGAGGCGTAAAGACCTCGGCAATCAGCACTTCTCACGCGCCTTCGGCGCCATCCATGGAGTCTGAAACTGTGAGAGACTAAGTGGGGCAGGCTGGCAACCTGCGGGACCCAGAAGGTACCCCTGGTAACCCGCCCGGTCCGCACCATCGATACCGCGGGAGGCCGACTGCCAATCGGCAGCAGGATGCCATCCTGCCGACAGGAACTCCGAGTCGGATGAACACACGTCCGAATCATCGCGTGGCAAGCGTTTTGAAGCCCGGCCACAACATCATCCGTTCATCTAT
>CAZARO010000511.1:0-4884 GCA_964487165.1 uncultured Solibacteraceae bacterium
GCAGGTAGTTTTTGGCGTCAATGTACTGGACGCACCAGCGAATTTTGCCCGCCTGGAATATGCTGCCGCCCTTGAGAAGCTGCACGGTGAACGTGAAAACTCCCTTATCGGGCAGCTTATAGGGCAGGAACGCGGCGCCTTTGTGAACCCAATTGTCGCCCTCCTTCTTCCAGGCATCGGGCTGTTCGAAGTCCGCCATCCCGTGCGTCACCACTACCGGCACGGTCGGGGCTGGACGCTCGCGAACCAGGGCGAATTCCACCGGCCGGCTCTCGCCGCCCGCCAGTTGCACACGCGTGCTCGCCTCCGTGAACCCCTGGGCGGTGGCGGAAAACACGTAGTTCCCCGGCGGTAGTTCGAGCTGGTTGCCGCGGGCCTCATGCGACTCGGTTTCGTCGGCGCGCCGGTAAGTGACTGTCGCCCCGGCCGGATTGCGCGTCAGGTGGATGGTGCCGTTGGCCGAAACCAGCACCACGTCGGCGCCCGACAGCGCCACTGCCTGGCCCGCCTGGAAGGTACGCTGCAGCTTCTTGGGCGTGTATTGCGCGTGCCGCAGTTCCACGGCGCGGTCGCCGGGCTGGACCATATCGAAACTGAACGCTCCGTCCTGCCCCACCGTTCCGACACTCTTCTGATCGAGCAGCACCTCGGCACCTGGGGTACCCCCGCGGATCTGCAGCGAGCCGAACTGCGGCTGCGGTTTCAGGGTGAATTGCAGGCGCGCTTCTTCCCCCTTCTTCACTTCGGCGGTTTGCGCCGGCTCATCCAGAAAACCGCTCTTCGACACCCGTACGGTCACCTTGCCGAGAGTGAGGATGCGCAATTGCCCGCGCTGCGTGCGCCGGCGGTACTCCTTGTCGTTGAGAAATACGCGCACGTCGTCCTGGCTGGTAGTGACAATCAGGGTGCCGGCGTTGATATCGGACTTGAGGAATGCCGTGATCGCCGGCGCAGTCCCGAAGTCCTCGCTCATGGTGCGCTGATCTTTGCCCTCGCCCACTACGATCTCTTGCCGGCCGGGCTGGAAATTCGACAGGTCCGTGCCCGCCGGTCCGGCATCGCTTTGCGGCTGGCCGTTGACGGTGAGCTTCAGCGGACCGGTGCCGGTAACCACGCGCGCCGACTTGTCGAAGCTCGCCACCAGCACGGCATTCAAATTGTGTACCGTCGGGGGACCGGTCAGGGCCGGCAGCCGCGCGTCCGCGGTGTCAAAAGAGAAGGATGCGTCGCCGCTTCGTCCGGTAATCTTCACGGTGTGCGATCCAGCCGGCAGCTTGTCGAGCAGGAGTTGCCCATCTTGAAGATCGACCGGCGGCTGACTGTCCAAGACGACCTTACCCTGATCCAGGTCGGTAATCAGGCGAACCGACTGCGCCTGGGGCTGTAGCGGCAAGCTCACCTGCGCCGGTTTGCCGGCAGCCACGTGTACGGTTCCGGCCGCCGGATCGTAGCCGGTGAGCGATGCCGTGACCTGATAGTCTCCCGGCGCCAGCGAGAGGGTGCAATTCGACGAGCAGGTTTTCTGGTTGCTGCCGCCGGGCGCGGAGTTGGCCGGAATGACTCGTACCGATGCGCCGGGAGGAACGGTGGCCACGTCCAGCTTAACTGCGACAACCGGGGGAACGGCCGCCGCGCGCTTGCGCGCCCGGTACTGCGTGTACGCAATGAGCGCGACGGCGATAGCCAGGCCCACTATGAGTCCAGGCAGGACGACGCTTTTCCAGGTGGGTGCGGTACGCGGCGGCGCGGGCGGACGCGGAGGCTTGGGCGGCTTGGCAGGTTTGACAGGTTTGGCCGCTGGGGCTGGGGGCTCGGGCATCGGCGGCGCGAGGATCGGGGGTTCGGGAACCGGGGGCGGTGGCGGCGAGAAAACCCATGGTTCCTGGGCGACTGGCGGAGGCGGCGCGCTGTCCAGGAAGGGGAATGACGCGGCTATGGGCGCCACTGGCGGTGGAGGCGGTGAAGGCGCTAACGGCGGTGGGGGCGCGGCTGCCGGTGCGGGTGGCGTGAAGAGCGGTGCCGGGGGCGCCGTCGCGGACGCTGCCTGCCGCTCCAGTTCGGAGCCGCGCGCCATCAGGTGTTTCCGGGTCTCGCTGACGGAGATTTGCACGTCGAAATTGTCCGCGTTGGCCTGGGCAATCTCCTTGAGGCGGAAATAGACGCCTTTCAGGGCGCTGACATCGTACGCCCGGTCAATTTCCGCATTCATTTCCTTGAGCTCATCGAGAGGATGTATCATGAGCAGTCCCAATTCCTTAAAACTTCCAAGAGCATACCATTCATGGCCGGATCGCGGTAGCTAGCGACAGTCTATACCGTTACAGTAAAGCGTAAGGCCGCTCGCCTGGACAGCTCTCCATTAACGACGCGTCAGTAATCGAGAGCCAAGATACTGATTCCATTGCGCTTAGCAACATCCACGTTCATCGGCGGCCCATCATGAAGTGCTGGCTTTGCACAAACTCCCCGGAAAAGATTCTTGGCCGCCGATGAACGCCGATCGAAAACTGTTGGACTCGTACTGGGTCACCCCGCTGAGCACGTCGTACCAAACGGAATGTGCGTCCGCATCAGAACGCGGCGGCGCCTGCCTCTGCGACGGCATGATCCTGCTCGCCCGAACCTCCACTGACGCCGATGGCGCCGACTACCTTGCCGTCCTTTTGGAGCGGTATTCCGCCGGCGAAAATCATGATGCGTCCGGAATTGGAGACGTGGATTCCGAAGAACTGGCCGCCCGACTGGGAATGTTCCGCCAGATTCTTGGTCGCGATGTCGAACGCGCGCGACGTGTACGCTTTGTTGATGGAAATATCGATGCTGCCGATCCAGGCGCCGTCCATGCGCACGTGGGAAACAAGGTTTGCGCCTGCATCCACAACGGCAATGTTCATGGGCTGTCCGATTTCCGCGGCCTTTTTCTCGGCGGCGGCAATTATCCTGCGAGCGTCGTTGAGAGTGATCATAGCGTCTATTGTGCGGCATTTGCGCCTCGCCGCGCATCACCGGATGGTGGTCAGCTTTCGGGGGGTTCGGATTCCGTCCCGAAGCAGTTTTGAAACGAACGATGCCGGTGCAGGTCGGTTGCTAACGCGGGAACATATATAGCTGATCGCCCGCTTTTCGACAATAAAAGGATCGGCACAGTAGTTAGGTTCTAAGTTGTGAAGTTACTGTAACTCATCCGCTTCCGGCGAACATCAACCCAAAGTGTCGCCCACCGTAGGTAGACTCGGACGACGCAAGGCCGCCGTGTGTAATGGATCGGCCTCGTAACTCGCGGCCAAAAGAGCCACTAACTACAATCTCGAACTCCCGCGCCCAGTTTTAACACCAGCAACGCCGCTCGCAAAGCTACAATGTGCTCTGAGAGGAGTTCATGCGAACCATCGGGTTGTGTTTATTGCTGGCGATTCCCGCGGGGCTGTCCGCGCAGGGCAGTTATTTGAGTTATTCCAGTTACTTGGGCGGTGACGGGGAGGATATCGTCCACGCCATAGCCACTGATTCCGCAGGCAACGTCTACCTGGCCGGCGAAACCACCTCATCAAACTTTCCCGTCACCGCGGGTGCTTTCCAAACCAAACGCGGCAACTCGCCGGGAACCATCTTCGGCTTCGAAGGACAGTACCTCCCTACCGCCTTTGTCGCGAAGGCGAGCCCGGGCGGACAAATCCTTTGGGCTACCTACCTCGGCGGAAGCGCCGCCGACGCCGCCCTGGGAATCGCGGTGGATGCGAATGGCAGTCCATACATATTGGGCTACAGCCTTTCACCGGACTTCCCCACAACCCCGGGGGCTTACCAGACAACGGCTCCTCTCTCGAACCGGGCCTTCGTCGCCAAATTCACTCCCGACGGATCCGCGCTCGCGTATTCTACGTTCCTGAGCGGCTCGATGATTCAGGTCGGATATGCGCCCGGCGGAATCATCGAATCGGCCGTCTCTCCCTCTGCGATTGCTGTGGATGCGATGGGCGACGCCTTCATCGGTGGCAGTTCCAACTCTTCGGCCCTCCCCCCGACGGCCGGGGCTTACAGTAATTCGGGTAGCGCATTTGTCGCTAAGTTAGATGCTTCCGGCTCTAAGTTGAGCTTCGTCACTTACCTGGGTGGAAGCGGCACGTCAGATATCGTCCAAAGCGTCGCCCTCGACTCCAGCGGCAATATCTACGCAGCCGGTACAACCGTCGCGGCTGATTTTCCCGTTACCGCGCCCTTCGCGCACCGCGGCGTCGGCGCCGCCGCGGGCGTAAACTCTGACGCGTTCCTCGTGAAGCTCGATCCCGCCGGTGCCCACGCCGCCTACTCCGCGGTTCTGGGTGGCACGGCACCCATCGCCACCAGCGCCTTTTCCGCCGCGACGGCGGTGGCCGTCGACAGCAATGGAGCCGCCTATATCGCCGGGCTCACTTCCGCGACCAACTTCCCCACCGCGAATGCCGCCCAGCCGCAACTGGCCGGCGATACCGACGGCTTTCTCGCCAAAGTGGACCCCACCGGCTCGCAACTGGTCTACTCCACCTACCTCGGCGGCTCCCTAGCCGAACAGGTCTACGGACTCGCGGTGGACTCCGCGTTGCGCGCTTATGTCGTCGGAGAAACTGTGTCGATGGACTTTCCCGCGACCGCCAACGCATTGCCGGAACGATTCGCGGCGGCTCCGTGCCTGATTTCGAGCGCGTCGCCATTCGGCAATCCCACATTCCCCGTCGACTGCGGCGATGGATTCGTGACGCAGTTCGACCCCGAGGGCAATCTCAGCTATTCCACTTATATAAGTGGGAGTAACACCGATTCGGTAAATGCCATCGCAACCTATGGAACGAATATATGGCTCGCTAGCGCGACGCGCTCCAGCGACTTCCCCACCGCCGGTGCAGC
>CAZARO010000512.1:0-4880 GCA_964487165.1 uncultured Solibacteraceae bacterium
CGGCGGCTGGGGCGGCGCGTTCACCGTCACGCTGGGCCTGGAAAAGAAATTCCCAGGCCGCGAGATCTCCATCGGCTCCACGACGAGCGACGATCGGCTGTGGCTGGTGAGCGCGTCCGGCGACACCGAGCCGGGAGAAACGTATCTTTTCGACCGCACCGCGCGGACGGTGGTTCTGCAATACAAGGTGCGCGAAAAACTCCCGCGCACCGCGCTGGCGTCAATGCGGTCGGTCCACTATAAGTCTTCCGACGGGCTGGATATTCCCGCGTATCTCACGCTGCCGAAGGGCCTGGGCGGGAAGAATCTGCCCACTCTCATCGTGCCGCACGGCGGTCCTTGGGCGCGCGATTACTGGGGCTACAATTCCATCGCGCAGTTTTTCGCCAATCGCGGCTATGCGGTGCTGATGCCGAATTTCCGCGGTTCCACGGGTTACGGCAAGAATTTCCTGAACGCCGGCAACGGCGAATGGGGCCGCAAAATGCAAGATGACATCACTTGGGGAGTGAAATATCTGACGGCCGAAGGGATCGCCGACCCCAAGCGCGTGGGGATTATAGGTGGCTCCTATGGAGGGTATGCCACCCTGGCGGGGGTCGCATTTACGCCCGATCTGTATCGCGCGGCGGTAGACATCGTGGGGCCGTCGAATTTGCTCACGCTACTCGAGGCCATTCCGCCGTATTGGGAGGCGGGGCGCAAGATGATGTACGCGCGCATGGCGGACCCCGGCACGCCGGATGGAAAGGCGTGGATGGAGGACCGCTCCCCGCTCCATTCCGCCAACAAAATCAGGACTCCGCTGATGGTGGTGCAGGGCGCCAACGACCCGCGCGTGAACCGGCGCGAAGCCGAGCAGATTGTGGTGGCGCTGCGCGATCGCGGATTCACGGTGGAGTATCTGCTGGCGCCCGATGAGGGCCACGGCTTCCAGCGGCCCGTGAACAACATGGCCATGTTCATGGCGGCCGAGAAATTCCTGGCGGCGCACCTGGACGGGCGCTACCAGGATCATGGAACGGCGGAAGTGGGGACGCGGCTCAAGGAAATTACCGTCGACCCCAAGAGCGTTCAGATTTCCAAGCCGGTGGACGCCGCCGCCGTCAGTGCTCCCAAACCGGTCGCGGATTTGCACGCCGGCACCGATCGCTATGACGCCAAATTGTCGATGGGCGGGCAGCAGATGGCGCTGAAATTATCCACCGCGATTACCGAGGACGGCGGCCACTGGGTGGCGACTGAGACCGTGGACACGCCGATGGGAGCCATGACGGATACCGCGACCATCGAAAAGGGGAGCCTGCTGGTGCGCAAGCGCAGCATCAAGCAGGGTCCGGCCGCCATCAGCGTCGACTTCTCCGGCAATCAGGCCAAGGGAGCCATGAGCATGAACGGCCAGGACACGGCCATCGCGGTGGATCTGGGAGGCCCGGTGTTCGCGGACGGGGGCGGGTCGGCGTCCGCTATCGCGTGCCTGCCGCTGGCCGATGGCTACACTACCAGTTTCCGCAATTTCGATTTGCAGACGCAGAAGGTCAAGCTGATGCAATTGAGCGTGGCGGGCTCGGAAGCGGTCACGGTTCCGGCGGGAACGTTCAATGCATTTCGCGTGGAGCTGACTTCGGCCGATGGTTCCGATAAGGCCACTATGTGGATCGCGAAGGATTCCCGCAAGGCGGTGAAGATTTCGACCGTGATCTCGTCGATGGGCGGCGCGACGATGACTGCGGAACTGCTCCCGTAGCCCGACTTTCGCCGGTTTGAGGGGGCAGGGCACCGGTGGCAAGAGCCGCAGGCCTGTCAAATAAGGCTTCTAGATACTTTCTGGCAGAATTACCGTCGATTGCCAAAGACCGCTTGCTGGCGCGCGGCTCTGTAACACCTCGCTGATTTGACGAGACTTCTTACTGAGCCGCGACCGTAAGGGAGTGGCCATCGACGACCGGAACCTGAATTTCGCGCCCGAAAGTGTCTAGGGCTGCTTCTTGAAAGTGTAGGTGGCGTTCGGTCCGGGAGGTGAAACGCGGGTCACTTCAAGGGCGAGGCTCTTGCCATCCTCGGCGGCCAGCAGGCGCGTCTTGGTGACGACTTCGCGGTTGTGGTGCGTCTCCATCATCACCAGGGCCGGCCCGTTGTACCAGAAGGAGATTGCTCCCTCCTTGAGCTTGCACTCGGTGGCGTCGATGGCGCAGGCGAAGTCCACCGTCTTTTCTTTGGCGCCGGACTCGGTGATTTTGACGCCCTCCTCGCTCATCTGGATCAGGAGAGTATCGAACTTGAGTCTTCCATCGTGAGGGGAGCTGAGTTGCCATGTTCCATTGAGTTCCGGCCGATCGGCAGCTACCACGGCTGCCGCGGTCAAGGCCATTAGGAAAAGCAAGGGTCGCACGTTGGTCTCCGTTTCTCGGTCTCAGTGTAGCAGCCAGCGCTATGGAGTCTATACTGCAAATTCATTACGGCTTTAGCTGGCCGCGGCAAAACGTAGTACAAAGGTGACACTATGCTTTCACGAATTCAGCTCCTCCTCGGCGCGCTGGGTGCCTTGGCCGGCCTGACCTGCTGGAACGCTTCCGCCCAAATGTCGCAACCCGTGTTAGGGGAAAACGCCACCAAAGTTTCCGATCACGTTTGGGCCATCATGGGTTTCCCGAACGTCGCCATAGTGGTCGGCACGCGAGCCACGCTGGTGGTGGACACCGGTCTGGGTCCGCGCAATGGAGCCACCGTGGCGCGTGTGGCTAAGCTGTCGACCAATCAGAAACTCTTTCTCACCACCACGCACTTCCATCCCGAGCATGCCGCCGGCGAAGCGGGATTTCCGCCCCACACCATTCTCATCCGCGACGCGGTCCAGCAACAGGAAATGGAACAGCACGGAGCGGAGATGGTGGCCATGTTCAGCAGCCGGTCGGCGCAAAACAAGGAACTGCTCGCGGATGCCACCCTGCGCTCTCCCGATATCCTCTTCGACAAGGAAGCCAAGCTCGACCTTGGAGGCGTGACCGTCCGCCTTCTGTGGTTCGGCGGAGCACACACGAAGGGCGATGAACTGACCTTCGTCGAGTCCGATGGCACGCTCATCTCGGGCGATGTGGTACAGAATCAGGTTGTGCCGAATATCTTCGGCGATGGCGGAACGCCCTCCAGCTGGCTGGCCGTCCTCGACAAGATTTCGGCGCTTCCGGTGCGCGTGGTGCTCCCCGACCACAGCGCTCCCGGTGACGGGTCATTGGTCGCGAAGGAGCGCGCTTTCATCGGCGATCTCCGGACGCGCGCGCTGGCGCTCAAACAGCAAGGCGTTTCGGCCGACGACGCGGGCAAGCAACTGACCGCCGAGTTCACCAGGAAGTACCCCGACTGGCCCGGCATGAACGTGGCCGGCTTTGTACACAGCATTTACGCCGAGTAGCTTATCGGCGCCCGCGAGGTGAGCGGCACACGCTCGCCCTCGTGCCGCTCGATCGTCAGATGTCCATAGACCATCGCTTCGGTGCGGGTAGCTTTCCATAACCCGATCCACGAAGGGACATCGCTCTCGCGAGTGGATCCGCGGGCCAGATTCTGTGCCAGAAATACGTCCGTCGACTCGTGGACGCGCTCCGCCAGGGCGATATCGAAGCTATCCGCGGTGTCGCCCAGCCAGCGGCGCACGCGCTGTTCGAATTTCTCGCCCTCGCGGTCGGAGGCCAGCATGGTGGCGTAGAATCGCCCGCCGGGCCGCAGAAACCGCGGCAAGCCCTCAATCGCGCCCCGAATAATCGATTCGCCATCTTCGCCGCCATCGCCGAACACGTATGCCGTTAGCCCGGCCGGCATCCAGGGCGGATGAATTGCGATGCGGTCAAAGGTCAGGCCGTCCACCGGGCTGTAGAGATCGCCTTCCAGCACGGTGACGTTGTCCACTCCGGCCAGGCGGCAGCTCAGCGTGGCATAATCGACTGCGCGGGCGGTGATGTCGGTAGCCCACACGTGGCGGGCGTGGCGCGCTCCCATGATGGCCGCGATCCCCGAGCCCGTGCCAATCTCCAGCATGGCATCGCACGGAGTAGCCGGCAGGCTTTCGAGATACTGGCGGGTGTTGGCGAAGATGGGCGGATATACCAGGTCCCGCTGCGGAGGCGCGTGCGCGCCGGCGGGCGCGCCGCCGCGGTCGCAAACCAGCAGTTCTCCCGCGACACGGAGGATTCCGACGGTGGCATTGACCGAACCGGGGTGCTCGGCGTCGGGAGCAATCAGGCCCAGCCGGTCGAGCAGACTCAGCGTGTCGGCCGGCAGATCGGCCGCGCTGGCGGAAAGGCCGTCGTGGAACAGGCGGACAAGCGCCTCCATGGGCGTGCGCTCAGGCATACCCGCAAAGTCTTCCGAATAGGCCATGGTGAAGCCCGCGAGGTCCGGCATGCTATGACGCAGGCTGATCTCCGCTTCGGTATACGGGGCGAACAATGCGCGCAGTGCCAGCACATCTTCATTCATCCAGGCGCCAGCCACATACCGGTGCCCGCTGTGCATTTCGCTCTTCGCGCTCATGTCCTTAGAAGCATATCATTGGACTTGCCGGGTTCAGGTGGGAGGGTCGCTCCATTCTTCGCACAACATTATCCGGAATGATGCACGTGCCCGTCCAGTAAGGTCCCATCGCCGCGGCGGAATGCTCCTGTTCAGACCACCAACACGTAAACCTCCAGGTTGTCCGAGGATAATCTCCAGCGCCGTTTCCGCGCGGCCGTTGAGGGCTTCCGGCGTGTCGCCGTCCTGAACGATTGCGCCGCCGATGGACAAACTCACCGACAGGCGGCCTCTCCGCCATGGGATCCCGCCCTTAGCTAGCTACTTTCCGGCGCAAAATTCGCAAAAGGTCCGAAACGGCTTCTATTGTG
>CAZARO010000513.1:0-4872 GCA_964487165.1 uncultured Solibacteraceae bacterium
AGTTGCAGCGAGTACCTGCGGCGGAAGAGGCAAAAAACATGAAGTTAGTAATCGTGGCCGGTCTGGCCCTCACAACGTCATTGCTGGCCATCGATAGCGAACCGGCAAATCGACTAAGTGAGGCTGCAACGGTCTTCTCCGAGATAATGGCAGCGCCCGACAAAGGCATTCCGCAGGATCTGCTGGAAAAGGCGTACTGCATCGTCATCGTGCCAAGTGTGAAGACCGGAGCTTTTATCGTCGGCGCTAAATACGGCAAAGGATATTTAAGTTGCCGCAGCGGGACCGGGCATGGATGGTCGGCGCCCGCCGCGGTCCGCATCGAAGGCGGAAGCTTTGGCTTTCAGATTGGCGCCTCCGCAACCGACCTGATTATGCTGGTTAACTCGCAACGCGGGGCAGAGAAGCTGCTGCAGAGTAAGTTTACCTTAGGCGGCGAGGTTTCGGTCGCCGCCGGCCCGGTGGGACGTACCGCGACGGCTCAGACGGACGCGCAAATGCACGCCGAGATTCTCTCCTGGTCGCGTTCGCAAGGTGTGTTTGCGGGCATCGCCCTGGAAGGCGCTACGCTCCGCGAGGATTTGGATGACAACGCCGCTCTCTATGGCACGAAACTGGAGAACAGTTACATCGTAAGTAGCGGCACCCCGCCCCCGGCATCGGCCGCTCCTCTGATGACCCTCTTGAACGCGTACTCCTGGCGAGAGCGTTAAACAGAGCGTCATAACAATAGTTGCGCATCCGCCCCATGACGGTTACGGCTCTGTAAGGGAGACTGCATACTGAGCCGCGCGCATAAGCAAGCGGTTTGATCGCGCAGCGATCAACGACAGTCGTATTTAGTCGAGAGCGAATCATTAAGGACACAATGAAACTTATCATCGGTTTTCTGACAGTATGCGGACTGGTAGCGGCGCAGCCGGCACAAGCTCCCAGCCCGGTCCAGCAGTCCGCCGGCAGCGCGGCCCCCAGTGGGTCCATGCCGATCTACCGGGTTACCGTAGTAGCCCGAACCATGAAGGCGATCAATTACAACCACCGCAGCGGATCCACTAAGATCGATTTCCGCGGAACCGCACTCTTGCCAGAAGCCCGCGGCGAGGCTTCGGTGGAAAGCAGGCAGGGCGTGATCAAGATCGACGCACGCATGGAGAAACTGCAGCCGGCCACTAAGTTCGGTCCCGAATATCTGACTTATGTGATGTGGGCCATCACTCCCGAGGGCCGCGCCACTAATGTCGGCGAAGTGCTCTTGAACGGCGACAAGACCAAGCTGGACGCCACCACGGACTTACAATCGTTCGGCCTGATCGTCACGGCGGAACCTTATTTCGCGGTAACCCAACCCAGCGACGTCGTGGTCATGGAGAATTTCGTCCGGCGGGACACGGTTGGAACCATTGAGCAGGTGGACGCGAAGTTCGAACTCCTGCAGCGGGGCCAGTACACCTTGAACGTGAACCCCGCCGAGATCACGCCCCTCCAGTTGAGCACGAAAGCGCCTTTGGAACTTTACGAAGCGCGCAATGCCGTCCGCATCGCACGCTGGACCGGCGCCCAGCAATACGCCCCCGAGACTTACCAGAAGGCTGCCCAGGGCTTGGAAAACGCCGAGGGCTATCTTATGGGCAAAGCCGGAAGCAAGCCCATTGGCACGGTGGCGCGTGAGGCCGTCCAAATGGCCGAGGATGCCCGCATCATCACCGTAAAGAAGATCGGTGAAGAGACCCTGGCCAACGAACGCCAGGCCGGGGCAGATCGTGAAGCGGCCGCTGAGCGCGCACGAGCCGCGGCTCAAGATGACGCTACTCGTGTTACCCGGGATGCCGAAACGGCGCGGGTTGTCGCGCAGTTTGAAGCGGACCGCGTGAAGCAGGAGAACGCCGCGAAGATGGAGGCGGCGCAGTTTGAAGCCAACCGCGTGAAGCAGGAAAATGCTGCACAACTGGCCGCGGCGCAGCTTGAAGCGAACAGGGTGAAGCAGGAGAATGCTGCACAGCTGGCCGTGGCGCAGAACCAGGCCGATCTTTTAAAAACCCAGAACGACGCCAGGACGGCTGCCAGCCAAGCCGAACTGGATCGCCTGAAAAGCGACAACGCTGCTCAGATGGCTGCTGCGCAGACCGAGGCGGACCGTTTGAAAAGCGACAACGCAGCACAGCTGGCTGCCGCGCAGACCGAGGCGGATCGCCTGAAGCGCGAGAACGACGCACAGCGCGCCGGCGCCCAGGCCGATCTGGATCGCGCGGCCAAGGACAAGGTGGAGTTGCGAGCGCAGCTGCTGAGCCAGTTCAACGCCATCCTCCAGACCCGCGACACGGTGCGCGGATTGGTCGTAAATATGTCGGATGTCCTCTTCGATACCGGCAAGTACTCCTTGCGGCCTGCCGCCCGCGAGAAACTGGCCAAGGTGGCCGGCATCGTCTCCGGGCATCCCGGTCTGCGGCTGGACGTACAAGGTTATACCGACAGCGTAGGCGGCGACGACTACAACCAGACGCTGTCCGAGAATCGTGGCGGGGCCGTACGCGACTATCTCACGCAGGAGGGCATGTCGTCGGGATCGGTCACGTCACAGGGTTTCGGAAAAGCACAGCCGGTAGCTACCAATGACACCGCCGAGGGCCGGCAGCAGAATCGGCGCGTGGAAATAGTCATCTCCGGCGAGGTAATCGGCACCGAGATCGGCAAAGTCGTATTACAGTAGGCGGCACGCCGATCGCCGCGAGGCGATCGGATAGCATAGGGGCCCGGCACATAGACGGCGGGCCCCGCAGTCACAGATATACGTGGCTTGTCATCCTCCTCTACTTACTCACCTCCTTTGTTCCGGTTGAAACTCCCGGTAGCGGCCGCCCAGGGACGGTCTAACGATGTTGGGCGCCCGGCAGGGGCGACGAAAGAGCAATAACCATGTCCACCGCCGTTGCACCACAAGAGCTGGAAGAAGTTGAGGAAACGTCCATGCCGGAGCCGCTCGACGAAGTCGGGTGGCAAGCATGGGCAGAGGAGCGGCCGCCGGAGAGACGGGGCAGATCCGCGGTCATAAGAGCGGTGAAGTGGGCCTCGATAGCCGGGCTGCTGGTTCTCGGTGGGCTATGGTCTCGCTTCACAACGTTCGAGGTAGCGGCCAGATTCGTTGTGGCCGCGGGGGCAATCATCGTGATGGCTCAATCCCTCCTCGCGAGGCGCTACGCCGTGGTGGCCGTTTCCGGCGCGCTTATCCTGCTCTACAATCCCCTGGCGCCCCTGTTCGATCTTTCCGGCGACTGGCAGCGCGCTGTGTTCGTGGCTGCCGCCGCCCCGTTCCTCGCCTTACTAATCTGGCGCGAGGTCAGGACGCCTCGCAAATGCCTCTAAGTCGAGAACTATTGAATGGAGGAGGTTACCAATATGACAAACGACAAAACCGATAGCAGTCCATTTCGTGAAGGTGATGAAGTGGTACTTGACCGTGGTACATACCAGGGCACCCTGGGGGTGTTTGTCCGCCTCAGGGAAGACGTCAAATGGGCTGACATCAAGGAGCGCAATGGCGCCGTTTGGAGTCACCCGGTAGAATGGCTGGCCCACGCCCCGGCATAGGATTTACAGAATCAACATTGGAGCGGTAAATGCCGCTCGGAGGTTTTATGGAAAAACAGGTACTGAATCAGGTAAGCGTATGGTATTCGTACGGCCTGGTGCTTTTGATTATGTTCGCTGCTGTCGCTGGAGCTGCGATAAAGGACGTTCGCCTGGCGAAGGCTGCCGTAGCGAAGTCTAAGTAGCGTCTATTCTTACCTGCTCATCTCGCCGCCCTGCCGTGATCCAGGCATAACGCCACCAGGTCGGAGAGATGAGCAGTGCCGGCGCACATCACGGTGTCGGCGCCGCCCCAATAGATCTTCACGGTGCCATCGGATTCCGCCACCGCGCCACAGGTGAACACCACGTTGTGTACATATCCTGTGACTTCCCAGGGATCTTCCGGCTGCAGGATCCACGAGTCCCCCACACCGATGATCTTGGCCGGATTGTGCAAGTCGTGAAGCGCGACGCCCAAGCGGTAGATCGACCCATCCATGGTCTCGAACACGCCGTGATAGATCGACAGCCATCCCTGCGCCGTCTTAATTGGCGGCGCACCCGGGCCGATCTTCATTTCGTCCCAATGATACGGCACCGGCCTCATGATGAGCTGCGATTGTCCCCAGAAGCGGAGATCCGGCGAGAAGGAAATCCAGATGGACCAGGGAGCGATTTCCGAATGAGGACGATCCAGCCGGGCGTACAGGCCGTCGAACTTCTCCGGGAAAATCACCACGTTGCGATAGTCCGCCTCGGTAATCGGGCCGAGCTTTTCCACCTCCCGGAAGTCCCTGGTCTTACTCAATGCGATTTGGACGCCGTCGCGCGAGTAGACGCTGTAGGCAATCAGGTACTCGCCTTCTACCAGCGTCACGCGGGGGTCCTCGACGCTGAACTCTTCGCCTACCGGAGTTAGAAAAGGCGCGCGATCGGCGGTGAAATGGAAGCCGTCGGCACTCCGCGCCAGTCCGATGATTGATCGCCCCGTCCGCAGATGCGAACGGAACAACATGATGTATTCGTCCCCGTGCTTGACCACGGCGGCGTTGTGCACAGTTTCCACGGGGTACGGGATATCGGCCTTGGTGAGGATTGGATTATGAGGGTATCGCGTGATCATCTCTTCGCCTCTAGTTCGAAAATCTTGCGGTAAACCTTCTCGTAGCCGTCTACCATGGTGTCGATCGAGAAGTTCTGCTGAACCCGTTGGCGGCACACGCTGCGATCGATTTCATCGACACGTTCCAACGCGCCCACCGCTTCGCCGGCGTTGTTGACCAGGAAGCCGGTCCGCCCCTCCGC
>CAZARO010000514.1:0-4871 GCA_964487165.1 uncultured Solibacteraceae bacterium
CGCGCGTAGTCTGAAACTGGATGAAGAAGTTACCCTGCCAGTGGAACACGTGCGGGACATAGAGCGGACCTTGCAATTGCGCGCCGACGGTGAAGTGGTTGTAAGGCGACCGCGGCGTGTCCTGTCCGGTGATGGAATAAGTGCGCGCATCCAGGATGTCATTCTCGAAGGACCGGAAATCCAGGCCGCCGGTAAATAGCGACCCCGGCCCTTTGCGGCCGTTGCCGATAGCGCGCCGCTCGATTCCGTTGCTGGTGCTGCCGTTCACTACGAACGCATCCGACGCGCTCTGCGCCTCCGCGATGCTGGGAGGGCCGGCCGCGGCGGCTCCGGCGGGCGCGGGAGCGTCGCCCGAGGCATTTACGTCGGTGCGCTGAAAGCCCGCCTGCGGAGTAGCCGGCGCGGTTCCTTTCTTGCCCTTACCCGATTTAGCGGGCGCGGCGCTGGCGGCCGCCGGCGCGCCCGCCGCCGGCTGCGAACTGGTTGCCGCCGCCGGGGTGGTTGTGCCCGCTGCGGCCGCCGGCGTGGAGGTTGTCGCTGGAGCAGCGCCCGGCGACGGCGCCGCTTGCAGGCTGGGCTTGATCTCATCCATCGACTGGAGCTTCAAATCCCACTGCGCGCCGGGCGCGTCAGGGGACACGCCGATCTCCTTAGTAGCGGGCGAAAAGCAGAGCATGTCTACCTGGAGTTTCCAGATGCCATCTTCCAGGTCGGGAAAGCTATACGCGCCTGTCTCGTCAGTAACAGCGACTAGTTTCTTGTCGCCCTTAGTGGCTGTTACCGTGGCGCCGGGTACGGGTACGCTGCCGAATTTGACTAGTCCATGGTGCTCCGATGCCGCCAACCCATAGACTGCCAGGCACGCGATCGCACAGAACCGCAGATAGCGAGGGATCGCCTTCAATTCCATCAGTAGTCCAGCTCCTTCACGGTATTCGTATCAATCTCATTTAGTAGACTAAGTTGGCGCACACAGGGAGCCAATGGTTACTCAATTCTCGGTTGGGACCTTGTCGGCGCGATCGACCACCAGGATATCCGCCGGGTTTTTCTTGGCCTCGAGCTTCAGGCCGTAATTCGTTTGTAACGCCTGCACCAGCGTCTGGCCGGGGTCGTTTGCGCCCTCGGGAGAGGTCTTGCCGTCGCTCGCGGATGCTCCCGGGTTCGGCGGCGGCAGCTCAGCCGAGGCGCGCGCCATCGCCCTGCCCATCGGTCCGCCCATTCTTTCGGTTTCGTCCGGGGTCCAGGATAAGTCGAATGAATAAGTACCCTTGAGGCCGGTAAGATCGAGCACCGGGCGGTCGGTCAGGTTGGAGAGCATATCGCACAGGCGGGTTACGGTGGTGTTTCCGGTGAGCTGCCGTTTGTTCGGCCCCATCATCATGCGCATCGCTCCGGCCGGCACCGGCCCGCGGGCGCTGGGGCCGCCGCCCGGCATCGGAGGCGGAGGCGGCATCGGCGCCGTGCCGGGCGGTGGCGGAGGGGGTAGCTTTTCCGGGTCCACTTCCTCTAACTTCGGTCCGCCTTTGGCCACGGAGAGCGTATATACGGCCAGCGGCTTCTGTTCATGATGCAGGGTTAGATGGAACCGTTCCGCCAGCAGCCGCTGCATCATCAGCCCGACCTGTTCCTTGTTGGCGCCCTTGGGGATGGTGGCAATGACGTCGTAGCGCTCGCCATCCAGCCACTGCGGCCCTTCCACCTGGTATTCCTTGACGCCATAGGCGCGCGCGACCAGCGATTTCAAGGTGACCCCGGTATAGGTGATGCGCCCCGGATCGGTGGAATCCGGTCCGCCGCCCATGCGGATCATCATCATGCCCGACGGCGTGGGCGCCGACACCTTCACCGACGCCACTTCGAATGCCGGCGCGGGCGCCTCGGTTTGCCCGAGTGCCCCACTGGCCATCACCGCCAACAGGCCTATGCCTGCCATCGCTCGCATGGTCTTAATTCTCCACCGGTACCTTGTCCGCGCGGTCGATAATCAGCAACTCCGCCGCGCTTTTGCGGGCCTCCAATTTGAGCCCCAGCTTCTCTTCCAGGGCTTGGGCAAGGGTGAGAGCCCCTTCCGGCCCACGCGTGCGAGGAGCCTCTCCGCCCGGCCCGCCTGCCATCGGTCCCGGCATTGGTCCCCCAGGGGGCATCCTCCCGCCTCCGCGATCCAGGTCGTCGGGCATCCAAGTGATATCTACGTCAAAAGTCCCAGTAAGTTCCGTCTGGTCTAGCACGGGACGTGCCAACTGCCGGGTGAGCGAATCGGTCAACTGCGCCGTGGTCATCTGGCCCGTAAGCCGGACGCCGTCGGGAGACATCATCATGCGGACTCCCGGGGTGGCGGCGCGTGCCTGCAGGGAGGCGCGGCCGTCAGGCGGAGAATCGGGCGGCGGCGCCGGCGCTTCCACTGGCTTCATCTTCGAACCGCCCTTGCCCACCACCAGCGCAAACACGGGCATGGGCTTCGTTTCGCGGTGGAATTCCATCTTGAAGCGCTCCGCCAGCAGCGTCTGCATCATCTGCGCGGCCTGCTCTTTGGTAGTGCCTGGCGGCATCTTGGCGATCAGGTCGTAGCCCACGCTGTCGATCCATTCGGGACCATCCACCTGAAATTCCTTGAGGTTGAATGCCACGGTTGCCAGCAGCTTCAAGGTGACGTTGGAGTAAGTGAAAGTCCCCGGGTCAGACGTACCGGGACCGCCGGTCATCCGGCGCATGATTCTGTCCTGAGTGCCCGGATTGGCGGTGGGTTTCAAGGACGCTACTTCGAAAGACAACGGCGCCGGGGCGGTCTGCGCAAATGCCGCGCACGACGCGAAAATAATGAGGCTGTTTCCCACTGTGGAACGTGTCATCGTCGATTTCCTTTTCTCACAGTGGGGCCACTTGTTCACACTCTTTTCGGATGCACGACCGCCTCTGTGTTTGACGATATTGCTCCCAAAAGGATTGGAACTTCCCGAAGTTCGCCGGGCGATGGGCGAGATTCTCCCGCCGGCGACGCGAGAAACCGCTATCGCACTGATGAAACAAGGCCTTGTGGTCGATTCCGTCCGCCTCATCCCGTTCCTCACCGGGGCAATGGTATCCCTTTAGTCATCGCCGCCGGAACTTGCTTACCATATAGACGCCACTTTGCCGCCGAACTTGCAGACAATTTTGCACAAATCTACGAATTTTTTAGTTTTGGGCCCTCGCACCGGGAAGTTCCCGGACTTCCCAGGTCTGCGCACCTCGTATGCGGGGAGAAGTTCGGCGGGGGTCACTGGGGTTTGTCCTTCCTAGCAGCCGCCCGAAGGACCTTTTCGGCCTCCTTTACGTCCTGCAGGGTGAGCTCCCCGGCTTCCACCAGATGCGCCACCACCAGGTTGGCCCGGCCGCCGAGTAACGCCAGCAGTTCGTCAATCAGCCTGCCCTGCGCGTCTTTGCGTGAAATGACGGTCTCGAAAATGTTGGCGTTGCTGATACGCTTGACGCAGCGGAGCACTTTCTTCCGTTCCAGGCGATAGACCACCGTCTGTACGGTGGTGTAAGCCGGTCTGCCGTCCTCCGGAAAATGCTCCTGGACCTCTCGGACCGAGCAAGGTCCTTTCTGCCAGAAAGCTTCCAGCACTTGCATTTCGAGTTTCGTGAGCCTCGGTCTGAGCATATCGATGCGCCTATGGCAACATCTATGCTACTATTACCGTAGTCAATTGGTAAGGGCCACCGCTCCCTGTGGTCGCGGCTCAGCAACACTTCCCGAATCAGTGTGCCTGCTACCGAGCCGCGACCGAAGGGAGCGGTTTGCAACCGAACAACGCGAATTCCCCAGAACGGTTTACCTGATCGAACGGTAGAATCGGGTGCCGGGCGCGGCTACTTCACTACGACCTTGTCGACAGCCAGATTATCGTTGTCGTCCACCGCGCGCACCGCGATGGTGTGCTCGCCCGCGGGTGCGTCGAGCGTCAACAGGTAGTCGAGCGCCGGCGAATCGGAGAGCTTGGTGACCGGCTCCGCCACCGTCCAGTCGCCGCCATCCAGGGAATACTCGGCTCGGCCCAGATTACTGAGCGCGTCGGCCACATGCCAGCGGACTTCGAGCTTTCCCCCGGCACGGGCGGCCGTGAGCCCAGTGATTTTCGGAGGCGTGTTGTCGACGGTGAAGGGCGAACTGACGAGTTGCGCGGTGAGCGCTTCCGCCGGCGGATTGCTGGGCGCGTCGGAGGCCGTCACGCGCAGGCGATAGTCGCCATCGGGAAACGCTGTCGAGTCCCAGGAAATATATTTCTCCGTCAGCTTGTCTTTGAGCGGCTTCCATTCGGTTTCGTTCTCGCCGCGTATTTCCACCGTGTACAGCAGCGTGTCGCCATTTGGGTCGGAGGCCAGCCAGCGCGCGCCCAGATATCCCTTGGCGAATTGCATGGCGGGCGTCGACGTGGTGTTCTCCGACGATGCCGGAAGCAGCGGGAATAAGGGTGCCGACCGGCGTCCCAGAGGCTGCAGCGTCAGGCTCTGCGACGGGCCCGAAGGAACGGACGACAGATTCAGCACCGGCGGCGGGAAGCGATAGTTGGCCGGCGTGATCTCGATTTCGTCCAACCGCGGCTCCACGTTTTTCGGCAGGTAGGCTACGTCCACCGATTCCAGTTCCGGCGAATGGCCCGCGCTATCGGCAGTGAGAGTGGCCTTCCATTGCATAAAGCGCGCCGCGGGCGACGTCACCCGTCCGCCCTTCGGCGACGCGATGGGCGCGGACCAGGGACTCCAGTTTTTCTGCGGCTGGTCCAGGTTGCCGCTGCGCGAGGTGACGGCGATCTGCCCGCCGTTGAGATGGGCCTCGAAGCTGAGCCGGCCCCATAGCGTGTACATGCCGGAATCGAAGATGTCGC
>CAZARO010000515.1:0-4869 GCA_964487165.1 uncultured Solibacteraceae bacterium
CAGCCGCACAGCAGGCCCACCACCATGCCCTTTATCGACGACCCCATCATGATGCTGCCCATCGTGGAGCGCGCTTCCGGGTAGAACCACGCAGTAGCGCCATCAACCGCACCAAGCACCAGCCCCAATAGCAGGCCGGCCACGATCTGATTCATGGTTACATCCTCTCACTACCTGATTGTGCGTAGGAGGGGAGTTCTTTAGGGGGGCTTTCAGCTATCAACACCCCTGACACGCCTGCGGCGCTAGCCAGGAGCCTGAAATCCACATTAGACGCCCGCGAGCACAGCAAAACGCCGCGGCGTGAGGAGGGGCGCCGCGGCGTTTGGGGGTCGGACTATCTGCTTTGCCTACTTGTCGACACCCGGAGCCTGTCCATTAGACTGCCCGCCGCGATTTCCCTGGCGCCCTCTAGTAACGGTATACTCCGAAGGCACCTGGAACAGGGTCGGATCGGGCTCGCTGCGGGTGATATTGGTCAACTGCGTTACCGTTGTGCCCTGCCGCGGATCGCTGATCTTCACCATGACGGGACGTTTGAGATCCGGCGAGACCCAGGTCTCAGTCACTCTCTGAATGGGTTGCGCGTTGCCGATCTGGCCCGCCGGGATGGTGCGCGTCACGCGCGTGCCGGTCGCCTGCACGCCGTTGACGGTCTGCATCGGCAGGGATTCGGTGACCACATTGGGGTCGCTCGCCGGCCCGCCCGCTCCGCGTGCGCCGCGATTCCCCTGGAAAGCGTTATTCCCGCCGCGGAAGTTCGGCAGCGTCATCTGGTGCGCGGTTTTCGCCGCCGAATCCAGTTCGCTGACCGTTCCCGCCACCGGGTCATGGATGCTGATGACGGTCTTGGTGGCCATCTGCGCCGCTGTCTGTCCCGCCTGCGGACGGCCCACCGGAACGGTCCTTTCCGTTCGCGTGCGGCCGGAGCTGTCACGATAGATGTTCACCTGAACTTTTCGCGTGATCACATTGCCGTTGGCCAGAGTTTGCGTCTCTTCCGTTATTTCCTGGCCGGAATACGGGGCGCCGGTAACCGTGCGGCCCATGCCCATCCCCATCCCCATCCCACCGGGACCGCCAGGACCCATATGGCCGGGACCTCTGCCGGGAGGCGGACCCTGTGCGAACAGAGTTGCCGCGGCACACAATCCGAAAACTATCAGGCTCTTCTTCATCCAGCTAACCTCCAGATTTTGCGGCAGCCGCAAACTGCCGCCTATTGATACTTGCGGCCTGTGGAGAAAAAGTTCCAACCGTGGACGATATTCTTCGATTCTCGTCGCTTCACCGGTCGCGGTGGGCGCCGGCCTCCAGGTAGCGGGTAAAATCCTTCCCGGAAGCAGCTATTTCAAACTGCAGCTTCAGGGTGTCCTTCCCGGTTGGAGTGTAGGTGAGGCGGTAGCGTACCTCGCTGGGCTTTCCATCGCTCAGGAACACCACTCCCGCGCCCGAAGCCGCGCCGGAATAGTGGATCACGTGGCCCTCGTTGTCGAAATAGATGGCGCGGAGCGCGCCCGCGGTCTCGCCGCGGTAAACCACCATCAGGTCATCGTGACGGGACGCCGGTTTGCCGTTGGCGGCCGGGTATTCCGCGAAACTGCGGCGCAGGAGCACGGTCCCCTGCAGGTCGGGAGTGAACGAAAAGGCGCCGGTACCCGCACCGGGTTGGCCGGAACCCTCGCCGGTCCAATGGCCTACGAGAAACTGAGCAGGGCCCCAGTCCGGCTCGGCGGCCGGAGTAACGGCGGGCATCGCCGCCAGCAGCCAGGCGCAGCAGACAAGCGGAATCCATCGCATCGGTTCATCATACCTTGCGGGAAGAGTAGGACTTATACTGATTGATAACGGTGACGAGACTAGGCGCGCATCATGGCCGGCGGACGGTTTGGGTAGCGGCGGCGTGCCTGATCCAGTTGCTGGCCCAGGGTGCCTGGGCTCTCGATCCTCAAAAGACGCTGACGCAGTACTCTCGCCACATATGGGGACAGCGGAACGGCTTGCCCCAGGACACCATCAAATCCATCACGCAAACTCCCGACGGATACCTCTGGCTCGCGACCGACGAGGGTTTGGCCCGCTTCGACGGAATCGATTTCACCATCTTCAGCCGGCCGACGACCGACCTGCCGTCCAACTCCATCGCCGTGCTGGCGGCGTCGCCCGATGGGTCGTTGTGGATCGGGACGTCCAACGGGCTGGTCCAGTACCGTAACCGCAAGTTCCGCACCTACACCATCAAAGACGGGCTGCCGGACAACGATATCCGGGACCTCTACTCGGACCACGCCGGAACTCTTTGGATTGTCTCCGGCATCGATGTCTGCCGCTTCCAGGACGGCAAGTTCACCACTTACAAATCCGGCGTCAACCTTCCCATGACCTCGGCCCGCGTAGTACACGAAGACAAGCGGCACAACGTGCTGGTGGCCGGATCGAATCTGCCGCAGTCTCCGGCGCGGCTCTCCCTCCGCGTGGTAAGCATTGTGGGCGGCCAGACGACCACCCTGGTGGATGACGACCGGTACGGCCAGGATGTGATTTTGGCGATGCTGACCGACAGCCGCGACAATCTGTGGATCGGCGGGAATCTGGGGCTGATCGAGCGCTCGGCGAATGGCCAGGTGCGGCTGTTCGACTCGCACTCCGGCCTGCCCGAAGATCTGGTGCGTTCGGTGGTGGAAGACCGCGACGGCAACATCTGGGCCGGAACCAACGGCGGGGTGGCACGGCTGGAGGGCGACCGCTTCGCGGTGCCGACAACGGGCGCGGAGAACGAAGTGGTGCGCGCCTTGTTCGAGGATCGCGAGGGCGACCTGTGGATTGGCGGCAACGACGGTTTGACCCGGCTTCGGGACGATGCTTTCACCGCCTACGGGAAGACCGAGGGGATGCCAAGCGATGAGCCGAATACGGTATTTCAGGACCATACTGGGCGCATCTGGGTGGGATTTCACGATGCCGGGCTGATGCTGCTTGCGCCCGGCCATGCGCGGTTGTTCACCCGCCGGGACGGGATGCCGGATACCGAGATCTTTTCCATACGCGAAACTCCCAGGGGCGATTTATTGATGGGAACGCGCGCCGGACTGGTGCGCATGCACGGCTCGACCTTCACCATTTCGGAACCGCCCGATCCGCAGCGCCGCGTGGTCTGGGACGCCCTGGAAGATCCCACCGGCCGCGTCTGGATGGCCACACCTGGCGGCCTGGTGGAGCAGACCGCGAAAGGAACCCGCATTGTGGCCGGCGGCGGACTGCTGAACGTCAACGGCGTGGTCACCTTGCGGCAAGGCCTCAACGGCGTACTGTGGGCCGGGAGCTTCGGCAAGGGCCTGTGGCGCATCCAGGGCGATGATGTGCGCCTGCTGGGCATGGCCGACGGGCTCTCCAACGAGAACATCCGCGGGATCTACCAGGACTCCGGGGGCGTCTTGTGGATCGGCACGTTTGGGGGAGGACTAAACGCGCGGCGCGACGGGAAATTCTATCGCTTCATGCAGAAAGACGGCCTGCTGAGCGACAACATCGCCAATATCGTAGACGACGGCGAATCGCTGTGGCTGAGCACGACGCGCGGGATTTGCCGCATCGCCAAGCAGCAGTTGTGGGACCTGGCCGAGGGGCGAAGGAAGCACCTGGAGCCGGTGAATTACGGCGTGGACGACGGACTGCGCAGCGCGCAATGCTCGCCCGGCTACCCCACGGGCGGCGGGAACCGGACGTCGGACGGGCGCCTCTGGTTCACCACCAGCCGGGGCCTGGCGGTCTTCGACCCGCACGCCAAATGGCCGAGCCCCCTGCCCCCCATGGTGCAGATTTCCGAAATTGACGCCGACGGGCACGCCATCGACCTGGAGCATCCCGCGCGCCTGGCGCCCGATGTGGAACGGGTGCGCGTGCTCTATACCGCCATCCACCTCAGCGCGCCGGAACAGGTGACTTATTCGTACCAGATGATTGGCATCGAGACTAAGTGGGTGTACGCAGGGGCGCGGCGCGAGATTAATTACAACACGCCCAAGCACGGCAACTACCGCTTCACCGTGAAGGCCGAACTCCCCAGCGGGCAAGCTACCGAAGCGACCTACGCATTCTATGTGCTGCCGCACTACTATGAGACCGCCTGGTTCCGGACGTTGTGCGTGGCGGCGCTGATGGCCTTCGCGTGGGCCCTCTATCAACTGCGGCTGCGGCAGATAAGGTTTCGCTTTTCGCTGGTGCTGGAAGAGCGGGCGCGGCTGGCGCGCGAGATTCACGATACCCTGGCGCAGGGCTTCGTGGGGATCTCGTCGCAATTGGACGCGGTGGCCATGTGCATGCCCGATGAGCAATCGTCCGCCCGCAAGTACCTGGACATGGCGCGGCGCATGGCGCGCCACAGCTTGACGGAAGCGCGCCGCTCGGTGATGGACCTGCGTGCCTCCGTGCTGGAAGGGCAAGACCTGGCCGCCGCCCTGGAATCTGGCATGCGGATGTGGACCGCGGGCGCCAGCGTGGACGTCAAGGTGGATGTGAGCGGACCGGAAGCCGTGCTGCCGCAGGAAATGGAGCAGCACCTGTTGCGCATCGCCCAGGAAGCCGTCACCAACGTGGTGAAGCACGCCGGGGCGAACCGCATCGCCATCAAGCTGCACACCGAGGCACGCAAGCTGTACCTGCGCATCTGGGACAACGGGCGCGGTTTCGAGACGCCCGACGTGTTTTCCACGCGCGGAGGCCATTTCGGGCTGATCGGCATGCGCGAGCGGGCCGAGCGCCTGGGCGGCGAACTGCGGCTGGCCAGCAATCCGGGAGAAGGGACGGAAGTGGAAGTGACGGTACCGTTACCATGAGCGATCCAATTCGAATTCTAGTGGCCGAAGACCA
>CAZARO010000516.1:0-2557 GCA_964487165.1 uncultured Solibacteraceae bacterium
GTGACGCTCGTCTCCGCGCGGGCCGGGGGAGCGTCGGGCAGAATGGCGGTGAGCGCGCAAACCGTTGCGCCGATGGCGAAGCAGATCCACAGCGCGCCGCGCAATCCGATGGCCGGCATGATGAGGAACGGCGCCGCTATGGAGGCTGCCAGCGCGCCCGCCAGATTGGCGGCGTAGGCTTGCGACCACCGCTTGCGAGTGGCGGAGCGGGCGTTGTCCAGGGCTTGCGCGATGAGCGGAAAAGAGGCTCCCATCAGGGCCGCCGCGGGTAGCACCAGCAGGCATCCGCACAGAAAGCGTACCTGGAATTTCAGGATCGGGGCGGCGAAGAGATTCTGCAAGGGAGCGAGCGTGGCCATCAGCGGGTGCAAGCCATAGGAAAAGGCGATGCAGGCCACCCCCGCGGCCAGTTCCACCACGCCGTAAGCCAGCAGAGGCCGGCGGAGACGGCCCTGGCGGATAAGCGCCGCGGCCGCCACGCCGCCCAGCGCGAAGCCCAGGAAGTACGTGAACAGCACCGCAGCGGACGCCGAGGCGGTGGCGCCGGCCAGAAGCTGCAAGTACTTTTCGAAGCCCTGTTCGGCCAGCAGTCCGCTGAAGCCCGTGAGCGCATACAGCGCGAGAAGCACTCGCCAGCCGGAAGCCACCGGCCGCGGCAAAACGGTTGCTTCAGGCGCCGGGGAACTGGTCATAAGTGCGCAGGTACAAGTTCACTACGTGCGGTTTCAGGCTACGAGATAAATTGGTTTACGATCAAGATCGGAGTTAGATAGCCCTTTTGGATTAACCAAACGCAGTACGGCGCGACTGTTTTTTACTGGGCAGGGCCTTGCGGCGGCTTGCCTTCGAGCTTGGTCACGCGATCAGACAGGAATTCGATCTAGGCATCGATCGCACGAATCGCCGCGGCGTGGGTCCTGGCGCGCATTTCGGCGGGGCTGGCCCACTTGTGGAACTCGGTGAGGAGGGCTGTTTCTACCTGCTCGATGCGAGCGTTGGTACGTTGCTCCGATGCTCGGACTTCGGCCTGCACGGCGACCGCGATGGCCTGGACGGCGCGGTCTAGCCCCTCGTTGAGGTCCTGTCTGGTGATGGGTTGGTCTGATTCCATGGAGTGTGGCTTGCCTCTCTCTAGAGTTTACCCGAACCCCTGCACCGCGGAGTGCCTACCGCTACGGTATATTCAAACCATGCGCGCGAATCTTACACGGGAGCGGCTGGCCAAGGGCGAAACCGTATTCGGATGCGGATTGCAGGTCTACCGCTCGGCGGAGATCTGCCGGGCCTTCGCGGCCGCCGGCTTCGACTATGTCTTCATCGACATGGAGCACGGATCCTACGACCTGGAGACTGTCCAGGACATGATCAAGGTGTCGTTGGACAGCGGCATCACCCCTATCGTGCGGGTGGCCGAGCTGCTCTATTCGTTGGTGTGCCGGCTGCTGGACGCCGGCGCGCAGGGCATCATCCTGCCGCGCGTGGAAGATCCCGGGTTGCTGCGGCAGGCTGTCGGTTGGATGCGCTTTCCGCCCGTGGGTACGCGCGGGTACGGAGTCAACCCCACCATGGTCGCCTATGAGGCGCGCAGCTTTGCGGAAATTATCGCGCACCTGAATCTCAATACCGTCTCGGTGGTGCAGTTTGAGACGGTCACCGCCATGGAGCGCGCCGACGATCTGCTCTCCGTCTCCGGCGTGGACATTGCCATGGTGGGGCCGGCCGATCTTTCCATCTCTCTCGGCATTCCCGGCCAGTTCGATCACCCCCTGCTGGTCTCCACAGTGGATCGGCTGATCGAGAAGTGCGTCCAACACAACGTGGTCCCGGGCATCCAGACGCGCAGTACTGCGATGGCCAAATTCTGGGCGGAGCGGGGCATGCGTTTCGTGGGCGCCAGCGCCGAACACGGTCTGCTGCTCGAAAAGGCGCGCGAGACCGTGGCCAACCTGCAAGCGGCCAAGAGCGCCAGCCGGGTGTAGACCGCCGCACCCGCCGTAGTGGGCCAGCCACACCAGTGACGAATCGGCCCATTCCGGCCCCTAGCGGCCCGTGTTCTAATTGATACTTGGGAATTCTCTCTTATATGCTTCGTACGTATCGCTTTATCCTCGCGGGGTGCGCCGCGTCGGCGCTTCTCGCAGCGGGTGAACCTGCCGGCCCGGATGCCTCCGCGGCCCGCGCGGCGCTGGCCCAGTTGCCCCTCCATTTCGAAGCCAATCAGGGCCAGTTCGATGCCTCCGTTCGCTACGCCGCCCGCACTTCCGCGTATAGCGTTGCCCTCACGGCGCAAGGTGCCTCCCTGCTGTTCCCCGGTTCCCCTCGGATTTCCCTGTCCCTTCCCGGTTCGGCGGCGTCTCCCGCCATCGAGCCCCTCGAGCCGCTGGCGGTGCGCACCGATTACATGATCGGCGCCCGTAAGAACTGGCATCTCGGCGTGGCCAACTATTCGCGCGTGCGCTATCGCTCGGTCTACCCCGGCGTCGACCTGGTTTTCTACGGCAAGGAGAGCCGGCTGGAGTACGATTTCGTACTGCGGCCGGGCGCCGATCCCCAGACC
>CAZARO010000516.1:2567-4849 GCA_964487165.1 uncultured Solibacteraceae bacterium
AGCCACGTCGTTCATGGCCGGCCGAAGTTGCAAGCCGTTACGGCCGATGGCGATCTGGCCTTGGACACTCCCGGCGGCCGCATGCTGCAGCACAAGCCGATAATCTATCAGGACGATTCCCAGGGTAGGCATGCCGTGTCCGGCCGGTACACTCTACTGGCGGACGGCCTGGTGGGGATTCAATTGGACCGGTACGACCGCTCGCGGTCTTTGGTGATCGATCCTGTTATCACCTATTCCACCCTGATGGGCGGGCAGGCTACTGAGACCATGGCGGGAATGAAATTCCGGCAGGGACTGCTCTACGTGGTAGGTTCGACGGGAGCCGGAGACTGGTCGCAGAAGAGCACCGATAACCCCTATAACTCGGAGATAGATTCCTTTATCGAGATTATCGATGTCAGCACGCCGGGCAATTACACCCTCAAGTATTTGAGTTTCCTGGGCGGCAGCGGAAACGATTATCCCCTGGGGATGGACGTGGATGCTCCCGGGTTCGTTTACCTTGCCGGTTACACCACGTCGACCGACTACCCTACGCAGGGGAACGTGCTCACCGGTATGGTTCAAGGCAACGTGAATCTCCAGGCGGGAAACGCCACAGCCAACGCCGGATTCTTGAGTAAAGTGGACCCCAACGCCGCCGGCAGCGGCAGTTCGCTGGTGTTCTCCACCTTTCTGAACGGCACGCTGGGGAACGATCAGGCGGAAGGCGTAGCGGCGGGGCCGAATGGTATCGCCTATGTCATCGGGACCACCAGGTCCTCGGATTTTCCGATCACCGCCAACGCATACGCCGCCTCGCTGTACGGTCCCTCGGACTGTTTTCTGGCGCAGGTCGATACCGTCAACGACATCCTTCTATATTCCAGCTTCTTCGGCAGCGAACTGGACGACGACGGAAAGGCGATTGCGCTGGGGACCAACGGGCTGGTCTATTTTGCGGGCAGCACCGATGGTTTGCAGTTCCCCGTGGCGGGAGCCACTTACAACCCGAATAGCTCCGGTAATTACGATGTGGTGCTCGGCGCTTTCGACCTGACTCAGTCGGGAGTCAATAGCCTGGTATATGGCACTTACTTCGGCGGCTCGGATATCGACCAGGTAAATTCCATCGCGCTCGACGGCGAAGGGCGTATGCTCCTCACCGGGTACACGCTGTCCACGGATTTTCCGGTCACCGCTCTCACCGCGGTACAACCCACCAACAAGGGCAACGGCGACGTGTTCGTATCGCTGGTGGATCTCTCCAAGCCCGCCGGCGGTTTCCTGCTCTATTCCACTTACCTGGGCGGGGCTGACGGGGACGTGGGGTATGGCGTAACGGCCGACAACGCGGGCTATCTCTACGTCACCGGTTACACCATGTCTTCGGATTTTCCGATCGCCAATGCCATCCAACCGAATTGGGGCGGTGGCATCAGCTTGTTCATCGCCCGGATCAATCCGGCGATCGCGGGCCTGGAGGCATTGAACTACTCCACTTATGTCGGTCTCGATAACACTATGGTGGGATGTTGCGTGGCGGTGGGCCCCGATGGATCGCTTTGGGTAGGCGGTTACACATACCAATACCTGCCGCTGCTTCCGGGTTATACGCCCCTCCAGGCTATTTATGGCGGCGGCTCCTCCGATGACTTCCTGCTGGTACTGTCGCCCGCCGCGAGCGGTCTGACGGGTGTCACCACGGTCCAATCGGAAACCAGAACCTCTCCGCGCAAAACGAGGCCCCCTGGCGGACCGACTTCGATTGTGAAGCAGTAGGGCCAAAGTCTCTGTGGAGCAGCCAGGATTGGCTGCTCCACGAAAGGCCAAAGCCGAGCGGTGGCCTGAAAGGCCGCCTGCTGGCACGATTGCCTGCCCCACCCTTTTAGTGCGGTGTCCGCGAAATAACTGGACGGGCCAAATTTCCTGACCCGCGGCAGTCGGCACCTCGGTCGCCTCGGAAATCTGAAATGCCAGGACGATACGTCTCCACTCGACTTTAGGTTTCTGGAAATTCACCAGAAGACAAAGGGTCAGGACGGAGGCTCGCAAGTATTAAGACATTGCGCAATGTGTTCGTTGGCGAGGCGTTCGGCACATTGCAACTCCACCACCAGCGCGTCCTCAACCAGGAGATCGGCATCGTATTCTCCTACCGAGTGACCCTTGTGAGTAATGGCGAAAGAAGCTTCGGCGGTGGCCCGGATACCACGGAGGCTGAGTTCTCTGAGCAAAGCGCGCTGGTACACTTTTTCGAGGAATCCGGCGCCCAGTGTGTGGGAGACTTCGAACACGGC
>CAZARO010000517.1:0-4844 GCA_964487165.1 uncultured Solibacteraceae bacterium
CGCCAAGCTGATCGGTTCGCCTCCCGGATACCTGGGGCATCGCGAAACCCATCCGCTGCTCAGCCAGGAAGTGCTCAACCAGTTCCACACCGATAAGGTGAAGCTGAGCTTCGTGCTGTTCGACGAAATTGAGAAGGCCAGCGATTCCCTGTGGAACCTGCTTCTCGGCATCCTCGACAAGGCCACGCTGACCCTGGGCGACAACCGCCGGGTGGACTTTTCGCGGGCCATGATCTTCATGACCAGCAATCTGGGCGCCAGCGAAATGGCCTCCATACTGCGGCCCAACCTGGGCTTTGCAGCCGGCGAAGTGGAGCGCCGCCGGGCCACCGGAATAGTGGACCAGGAACTGAACGATAAGGCTGCTGGCGCCAGTATGGAAGCGGCGCGGCGCAAATTCACGCCCGAGTTTATCAATCGCATCGACCAGGTGGTGGTGTTTCAAAGTCTGGGCACGGAGGCGTTGCGCAAGATCCTGGCTCTCGAACTGAACGTGGTGCAGCAACGGATCTTCAGCGCGGCCCGTGTTCTGCCTTTCGTGATTTCGGTGTCGGACCCGGCGAAAGATTTCCTGCTGGGCGAGGGTACGGATCTCAAATATGGCGCCAGGCACCTGAAACGGGCCATCGATCGCCACCTGGTGCATTCGCTTTCGAACCTCATGGCCAGTGGCCAGGTGCGCGGCGGAGACCTTGTCCGCGTAGACTTCGACTGCGATGCCCGCAAACTCATCTTCTTCAAAGATGCCGAAGATCTGTCGGCGAACGCCATGTTGCAGATGGTGGACGATTCCATCGTGCCGCCGCCGATGGTCGCCGCGACAAGCGCAGTGACGGAGATGCCAAGAGTGGCAAACGCCAAGTCGACAAGAAGGTAAAGCTGTCAGCTGTCAGCACCCCTGACGCGCCTGCGGCGCTGTGTGGGGCAGGCAATCGTGCCTGCAGGCCGGCTTTCCAGCCGGCCTGGCCGCCTAAAGGCGGACTGGAGCCAGGATTGGCCGCCCCAAACAGAGCACAGGTAGATTTCAACTGTCAGCTATCAGCTATTAGCTATTAGCTATTAGCTATCAGCTACTGTCGTTGTCATGTGAGGCTGCAACGAAGGGCCGCGGCTGGTTAGCTGATCGCTGAAAGCTGCCTCCTGACCGCATCTTTTGCTACACTGCGGCCAGTGAAACTGCCCCCGGAAAAACAGAACTCCCGTCTGATGCGGCGGATGTTCTCTATCGTCGCGCCGCGATACGACTTCATCACGCGCGCGTTTTCGTATGGCATGGACGGCCGGTGGAAACGCCTGGGCGTAGCGCGGGCGGAGTTGCCGCCGGCGCCCGTGATTCTCGACCTGGCATCCGGCACCGGCGATTTTTCCAAGCTGGTGGCCAGCCGGTATCCCGGCGCGCAAGCCATCGCCGTGGATCTCACCGAGCGCATGCTGCGCCTTGCCAGAGAGAGCGGCGTCCAGCGGGCCGTCTGCGGCGATGCCGGCGCGCTGCCTTTCGCCGATGGCTCCTTCGATTGCGTGTTCGTCGGTTACGGCCTGCGGAATTTCCCCGATCTGCAACTGGCCGTCAGCGAAATCGAACGAGTCACGCGCCCCGGCGGACTGCTGGTCAGCCTGGATTTCTTCCTGCCCGCCAACCCCGTGTTCCGCGCCCTCTACCTGGCCTATCTGTATGGCCAAGGGACGTTCTGGGGATTGCTCCTGCATGGGCGCCCGCGAACCTATACCTACATACCCGATTCGTTGCGCAGTTTCGTCTCGATAGACGAATTCTCGACTCTCCTGCGCCAAAACGGATACCGGAGCGTCGACACCAGCCGTTATATTCTAGGTGGCATCGGGCTGCACTGGGCAGCCAAGGAACCCTGAGCCATGAAAGAGCGCCTGCAAGCTGCCGATTATCGCTTCATCGCGGTCTGCCTGGTGCTGCTGGTGGCGAGTGTCTGGATCACCGCCGGTAATTTCTATCGCGCTTTCCCCGAAGCCTCCATCGATTTTCGCGTCAGCCGTGTCGAAGCTGAGCAGCGCGCGCGCCAGTTCCTGACACAACAGGGCTACCGCCTCGAAGGCTACCGCGACGCCTCCAGCTTCAGCTACGACGACAACGCGAAGACCTTCCTCGAACGCGAAGCCGGCCTGGAGCGGGCCAACCAGCTTATGGGCACGCGCGTGCGTCTGTGGCGGTGGGCGTTCCGCTGGTTCCGGCCTCTGCAGAAAGAAGAGTTCCGCGCCGATATCACGGCCACCGGCGACTTCGTGGCCTTCGAACACGATATCGCCGAAGATGCCGTGCGGATCGACGTTACCGCCGCCGAAGCGCGCAGCCGCGCCGAAGATTTCCTCCGTACGCGAGCCCATCGCGATCCCGCCTCGCTCGATTTCGTGGAAACGTCCAGCGTGACGCGGCCTCATCGCACCGACCGCGATTTCACCTGGAAGGAGCGCGACTTCAATATTCACGACGGCACATACCGCATCGTCGTCACCGTGCGGGGCGACGAGGTCGGCGGCTACGGCGAGTATCTGAAGATCCCCGAGCAATGGACGCGCGATTACGGCAGGCTCCGTTCGAAGAACGACCTGGCTTCGACTGTCGACGCCCTGGCGCTGGTCGGGCTGATGATCGGGTTGATAGCGGTGCTGGCCATGCGGGTGCGCCGGCGGGACGTGCGCTGGCGGCGCGCGGCGATGGTCGGGGTGGTGGGGATGGCGCTCTCGGTCCTTTCCAGCCTGAACGAATTTCCGCTGGCTGAATACGGCTATCCCACCACCGACGGCTACAGCAGTTTCGTTTTCCAAAAGCTGCTGCAGGCGCTGCTGAGCGCGCTCGCCTGGGGTGGAGCGCTGTTTATCATCGCCGCCGGCGCCGAGGTGTTGTACCGCGAGGCGTTCCCCGAAAAGGTCTCGATAGGGAATCTGTTCAGCCGATCCGGACTGCGCACCAAACGCTTCTTCCTGGGCGCGATTCTGGGGGTGACGCTGTGCGCCATCTTCCTGGCCTATCAGACCGTTTTTTACATCGTGGCGAATAAGTTCGGCGCGTGGTCGCCCGCCGACGTACCTTACAGCGATCTCCTCAATACGAAATTCCCCTGGATGTACGTGCTGCTGGGCGGGTACTTGCCGGCCGTCTCCGAGGAATTCATGTTTCGCATGTTCGCCATCCCGTTTCTGCGCAAGCTGATGCGCTCGCTGCCCGCGGCCATCCTGCTGGCAGGCTTCATCTGGGGGTTCGGACACGCCGCATATCCCAATCAGCCGTTCTTCATTCGCGGCCTGGAGGTGGGCATCGGCGGCGTGGCGCTGGGCCTCATCATGCTGCGCTGGGGCATTCTGCCGACGCTCATCTGGCACTATTCAGTGGACGCCATGTACAGCGCGCTGCTGCTGCTGCGCTCGCACAGTCTGTACTTCCGGCTCTCGGGCGCGGCCTGCGCGGGGATTTTCGTGGTCCCCATCGTGGTGGCGCTGGTGGCCTACTGGCGATGCGGCGGCTTCGCGCCTGCCACCGGCCTGTTGAATGGCGACGAGCCGGCGGCAGCGGAAGCGCCTCCGCCGGCGCCCCGCAGAACCGTCCACGTTCTCGATCATGCTTCCATGAGCGGCCGCATGCGCCTGGTAGCGGTCGCGATCTTCGTAGTCGGCCTCGCCACCTTACTAATTCCCGCCGCGCATTTCGGCGATTCTCCCCGCTACAAACTGACGGCCGGTCAGGCGCGCGCGCCCGCCGATGCCTTTCTGCGCGCCCAGGGCGTCGACCCCGGCGCTTACCGCACGGTAACTTACCCCGAGACACACTGGGGCGGCGACGACAGCCTGGCCGCCAAGTACTTCCTGGAGCGTCGTCCGCTCCGCGCCGCGTCCAAGCTCTTCGAACGATATCGGCCAGTGCAGTTTTGGGCCACGCGATATTTCAAATCGCTAGAGAAAGAAGAATTCCTAGTCACGGTGCACCCCGAAAGCGGCAAGGTGCTGGGCTTCCATCACGAGATTCCAGAGGATCGCGCGGGTGCCGACCTGGCGCCTGATGCCGCCCGCCAGATCGCCGCCGAATTTGCCAGCGGGCAAGGCCTCGACGTGGCGGCCATGGAGCTGAAAGAAAGCCAGTCGGAAAAACGCAAGGCGCGGCGCGACTACAGCCTGGTATGGGAGGCGCGCTCCGGCGACCCGCGCAACGTGGATGAGGCCCACTACCGCGTGGACGTTGCCGTGGATGGCGACCGCGTCTCTTCCCTGCGCTCCTACTGGAAGATTCCGGAAACCTTCGAGCGCAGCCGCGAGCGGCAGAATTTTATTTCCATCGCCGTGTTGACGGTGCGGATCTCGGTAGCGGCGGCGGGCATCGTCTTCGGCCTGTGGATGCTGATCCGCCAGATTCGCCTGGGGCTGGTACCGTGGCGCCGCACCTTGTACCTGGCCGCCATCCCCACGTTGACGACGGCGATAGTTATGGCGCTCTCGTTCCATATCTTCTTGTATCGGAACTATCAGACCTCCATCCCCTTCGAGACCTTCACGGCGACGGCCGGGGTGGTGCTGGCGATGCAGGCGGCGTTCGTGTACGTACTGTACGGAGCGGCAGCGGCCTTGCTGCTCTCCTTTTTCCCGGAGAGTGTGGCGGCATTCCGGCGGGTGCGGCGCGTGTTCGCGGTGGACGCCGTGGTGCTCCTGCTGTTGGCCACTGGCCTGTGGTATTTCTGCCAGCAGCTGTCCGCCGTGTCGGCCGACCGTTTTCACACCGTCGCGATCCTGGGAGTGGATGACCCATCGCTGGTCGGGCTTCCCGTTCCCGCGCTGGCGGCCGTGGCGAACGTGGTGCGGGCGATTCTCACGCGCGCTGCGCT
>CAZARO010000518.1:0-4838 GCA_964487165.1 uncultured Solibacteraceae bacterium
TTGCGTGGTTCTCCAGTCCTCTCTCGAATCGATCCGCAAGAATCTTATCGGCAGGAAGGGGAAAAGCTTTCAGCACCCCTGACGCGCCCGCGGCGCTATCCATGGAGCCTGAAACATCGAGAAGCTAAGTGGGGCAGGTTGGCAACAGTTGGCAACCTGCGGTGGGTTAGTAACCCGCCCGGTCCGCACCATCGATGCAGCGGAACACCGATTGCCAATCGGCCGCAGGATGCCATCCTGCCCCACTTGGGACTCCCTGTGCCAAGCAGAATTCAATAACCGACAGGCCGCGGAACGAAGTTTCTGGAGAGCAGTCAGCTATCGGCGGAAAGCTGGTGGTATCCTGAAGACTTGATCCCCCAAGTCTTTCCCTGTATTTCTCTGCTGCTCTTTGCGGCTCCTCTGGCGGCGGCCCAACCCTCGGCACTTCTCGACGCCATTTCCCAGGAACTGAATCGGAACTTCCTCGCCTTGAAGGACAAAGCGGACCCGCCTCCCTACTTCCTGAGCTACGAAGTCACCGAAACCGAAGGCCGTTCCCTTTCCGCCAGCCTGGGCGCGCTGGAGTCCGACAACGACGGTATCAGCCGCAGCCTGGACACCTCCGTGCGCGTGGGGTCGCCCAAGCTCGATAACTACCATCGCGTACGCGGCGCCGGCGGGGCGCAGTCGGGCCGCTTTGCCTCGGGCATTACCATCCCGTTCGAGGACAACGTCAACTCCATCAAGCGCATTCTCTGGCTGGACACCGACCGCGCTTATCAACTGGCCGCCGAGCGTCTCATCCGCATTAAGACCAACACCCAGGTGCGGGTGGCCGAAGCCGACGATTCCGACGATTTTTCGAGCGAGCCGCCGGTGGTTTCCGTGGCGCCTCCCGCGAAGTTGAAATTCGACCAGGAGGCCTGGCGCGTCCGCGTGCGCAAGCTCTCGGCCCGCTTTCAGAACTACCCCAGCGTGCTGACCTCGCACGTCGCCGTATCGGCGCAGACTGAAACGCACTACTTCGTGAATACCGAGGGCACACGCATTGTCGATGGGCGCGGCTTCGCGCGCGTGGTGATTTCCGCCGCCGCCAAAGCCACCGACGGAACCGACCTGGAGACTTTCGACACCTTCGAGGCCGTCGACCCGGATGGCTTGCCGGACGACAAGGCGCTGCTGGCGGCCATCGACCGCGTGGCCAACGACGCTTCCGCACTGCTCAAAGCGCCTGAGGCCGAGCCCTTCGTGGGTCCGGCGATTTTCTCCGGCCGCGCATCGGGCGTCTTCTTTCATGAGATCTTCGGCCACCGCATCGAGGGCCACCGCCAAAAGGACGAGAGCGAAGGCCAGACCTTCACCAAGAGCGTGGGCACCAAGGTGCTGCCCGACTTCCTTTCCGTATTGTTCGACCCCACGCGGCGTAAAATTAACGGCATCGACCTCAATGGCTGGTATGACTACGATGACGAAGGCGTCAAAGGGCAGCCGGTGCTGGCCGTCGACAAGGGCGTGCTCAAGACCTTCCTCATGTCGCGCTCGCCCATCAAAGGCGTGGATCATTCGAACGGGCACGGCCGGCGGCAGCCGGGGCGGGAGCCGGAATCGCGGCAGTCCAACCTGATTGTGGAATCGTCCAATGCCGTTCCGGAAGCCAAGCTGCGCCAGATGCTGCTCGACGAAGTCAAGAAGCAGGGCAAGCCGTACGGGCTGTACTTCCAGGACATCACCGGCGGTTTTACCACCACCGAGCGCAATGGATTGCAGGCCTTCAAGGTGATTCCAGTGATCGTCTACCGGGTGTATCCCGATGGGCGCCCGGACGAACTGGTGCGCGGCGCCGACATTGTGGGGACGCCGCTGGCGAGCTTCGGCAAGATTCTGGCTACCTCCGACAAGACCGACGTTTTTAACGGCTATTGCGGAGCGGAATCGGGCTACGTTCCGGTGTCGGCGGTGTCGCCGGCCATCCTGGTATCCGAAATCGAGATCGAGAAGAAGGCCAAATCCAACGACCGGCCGCCGCTGCTCCCCGAGCCGACGAGTATGGAAGGCAAAGGAGTGGCGAAATGAGGGCTCTCATTCTGGCCGCCGGCGCCGTGGCGGCAGCCGTTGCCGCGCTGTGCGCGCAGGCGCCCGCGGCCGATCCGCTGATGCAGGCCATGCACGACGAAGTGACCCGCTCAGTGAAGCTGAACCTGCCCAATCTGGAAACGCCGTACTTCGTGGAGTACGTGCTCGACGAATCCGACAGCTTCACCGTGGCGGCGAGCCTGGGCGGATTGCTCTCGCGCGCCCGCGACCAGTTCCGCCTGCCCGAAGTACACGTGCGCGTGGGCGATTATAAGTTCGACAACACCAATTTCGCCGGTGGGGGCGGAGGAGGTTCGCGCTACGACCTGGAGAATTTTCCGCTGGATGACGACTACCCGGTGCTGCGCCGCTATCTCTGGCTGGAAACCGATTCGGTCTACAAAGGCGCGGTAGAGGCTATTTCGCGCAAGCGCGCCGCCATGCGGAATATCAACCAGAGCGAACAGCTCAACGATTTCGCCCACGCCGAACCCGTGCGCCTGGTCAAGCCGTTCGAAAAACTGTCGCTCGACGAAAAGACATGGATGGGCCGCGCGCGCACACTCTCCGCGCTGTTTGCCAAATATCCCGACGTGCGTACCTCGCAGGTGGAGTTGCACGCCGATGCTGGCGGATACTACGTGGTGAATTCCGAAGGAACCGAAGTCCAGGTGCCGGAGAACGTCGCCTTCCTGCGGGCGCGCGCCACGGCGCAATCGAGCGACGGAATGACGCTGCATGACTCGGTGACGTTCCACGCGCTGGACGCCGGTCACCTGCCATCGGAAGACGAGATGACGCGCGGGCTTACGCGCATGGCGGAGAACCTGGTAGCCGCGGCGCGCGCGCCCAAGGGCGAGGATTACAACGGCCCGGTGCTGTTCGAAGGCGATGCCGGCCCGCAGATTTTCGCCGAGGTCCTGGCCAAGAATCTGACTCTTTCGCGGACGCCCACCGGCGGACGCGGCGGGGCGGCGCAGAACAGCGAATTCGAAGGGCGCATGGGCGCGCGGATCTTGCCCGATACCTTTGAAGTGGTCGACGACCCGACGCAGAAAGAGTGGCGCGGCAAGCCGCTGTTCGGCTCCTACGACGTGGACCGCGAGGGCGTGATTCCCAAGCCGCTGCACCTGGTGGAAAAGGGTGTGTTGAAGGGATTCCTGCTCACTCGCCAGCCGGTGCGCGGATTTGAAGGCTCCAACGGCCGTGCCCGTCTACCCGGCCGGCAGGCGAACGTCGGCGATATCAGCAACCTGTTCGTCACCGCGAGCGATGCCATCCCCGCCGCGGACATGAAGAAGAAGCTCATCGAGACGATTCAGGCGCGCAATAAACCGTATGGCGTCATCGTGCGCAGAATGGATTTCCCGTCCACCGCCTCGCGCGGCGAGGTGGTGCGCATCCTGCAGGGCGCGCAGGGCTCCGGCCACCCGGTGAGCATGCCGTTGCTGGTTTACAAGGTGTTTCCCGATGGCCACGAAGAACTGGTGCGCGGCTTGCGTTTCCGCGGCTTCAACGCGCGCTCGCTGAAAGACATTCTGGCGGTGGGCGACGACGCCACGGTGTTCGACTTCATGGATAGCACGGAGCCGTTCGCGCAGGTGGGATACGGCGAGTACACCACCGAAGCCTGCGTGGTGGCGCCGTCCATCATCATCGACGACCTGGAGCTCCATCCCGTGGAGGACGAGTTGCCTAAGCTGCCGGTGGTACCGGCCCCGGAGCTGGTGAAGTAAGGACTGGCCGTGCGCCTCCTGGGCCGATACGTTTTTCGCGAAATCCTGACGAGCTCTCTGCTCGGCACCTTGCTGGCTACGTTCGTCATCTTCCTGCATGGCGCCGACTCGCTTCTGAAGCTGCTGGTGGGCACCAGTCCAGCGCCCTCCACCGTGGCCATACTGCTGGCTCTGGCGTTGCCTCCGGTTCTGCCGTTCACCATCCCATTCGGCGTGCTGGTGGGTATTCTGATCGGGCTGGGACGGCTGTCCGCGGATGGCGAAATTGTGGCCATGCGCGCCGCCGGCGTCTCCAGCCGCAAAGTGATTGCGCCCGTGCTGACGTTCGCTCTGCTGGGGATGGGACTGGCCGCCTGGGCATCGCTGCGGCTGACGCCGTATTCCTATCGCGAGAGCGCGCGCCTGGCGGCCGAACTGGCGGCCAGCCGCTCTTCCGCCGACGTGCAGCAGCGCGTATTTATCGAAGACTTCCCCAACACCATCCTGTATGTGGACGCCGTGAAACCCGGCCCTCCGGGCGCGCCGGTGCTGTGGGAGCGGCTGTTCATCGCCGATACCACCAAGCCCGAAGATCGCAAGAAGGGCATGGCGGAAAAGGCCGATGGCCCGCTGATCACCACCGCGCGTTTCGCCGTCGCCACGTCCGATCCGAAGAACAATCGCGTGCTGCTCGAACTGCATGACTACTCCACCCACGAGATGGGGAAGGACCTGCTTTCGCACGATATGGCGGCCTCCCTGGGGAACCAGGAGCTGAAAGTAAAGCCGCCCGAACAGACCAACCGGCGGCCGCGGGAGATGGGCACCCGCCAGTTACTGCACTACAAGGGCGAAGACAAGCTGGAGGCAGGCATCGAGTTGCACCAGCGCTTCACGTTCCCGGTGGCCTGCGTCACCCTGGCGCTGGTGGGCATTCCGCTGGGCATCGCCACGCGCAAGGGCGGCAAATCGGCGGCCTATTTGATCGCGCTGTTCCTGGGCTTCTTCTGCTATTGGCTTTCTTATATCACGCTGGAAAACGTAGCCAAACAGAGAACCTTGTCCGTG
>CAZARO010000519.1:0-4836 GCA_964487165.1 uncultured Solibacteraceae bacterium
CCGGAGATGCGGCACGATCCTCTCGATCAACGACTGCTTGATGGCGAGATTCTCGGTCACCGCCTCGATCACCCAGTCGCAGCCGGCAAGCAACGGCAGGTCATCGTCGAAGTTCCCAACGGTGATCCGGGACGCCAGCGCATTGTCGAAAAACGCCGCGGGCTTGTTCTTTTTGAGGTGGTCTACAGAGTGCGCGGCAATGCCGCTGCGCGCCGGTTCGGGGGACGGAATGTCCAATAGGACCACGGGCAGGCCGGCATTCGCCAGGTGCGCGGCGATGCGCGACCCCATGGTGCCGGCGCCCAGGACCGCGGCTTTGCGGATCAGAATGGGATTCTTCGGGCTGCCTTCGGCAGACGGCGATCCGGATGGATTCAACACTTCTTGGGCAATCATCGCTACTCCTGTTTGGTAACTAATCGCGGACCGCTGCGCCGTTTCTTCTCTACCAGACCTTGCGTCAGGGTGCGCGCGAATTGGGTTGCAATTTCTTCCGCCGAAAGGGCTCCTTCCGGCTCGTACCAGTGGCAGATCCAGTTGAGCGCCCCGGCGATTGAAAAGGCCGCTATCTTGGCGTCGCAGGACGTGATCGACCGGTCATCGATTCCCTCCTGAATAAAAGAGCGCAGTCTGCGGTCGATCTTTCTTTTGTAATTACGTACCTGGGTCAGCGCATCGCTGGACAGGTCCGCATCGTCCAGCCGCATCACGCACCTTCCGAAATTCACGGTCATCACGTTGGCGTACGAATAGATGAATGCCTCGACCTTTTCGAGGCCGGTGCCGCAATGGGCCGCAATATCGTTGAGAATCTCCTCAATCAGGCCGGTGCCGAGCCGATAACACTCGATGAGAATCTCTTCTTTGTTACGAAAGTAATGATAGAGGGCTGGCTTGGTAATGTTCAGCCGTTCGGCGACATCGTTCATGGATGTCCGGCCATAGCTCTTTTCCAGGAAGAGTTGTGCGGCAGTTTTCAACACTGCTTCACGCTTGGTAGCGGGATCGCGCCGCCGGCTGGTGAAGGCGTCGAGGTGGGCGAGCGATTGAGCAGCGTCTTTAGGCATGACGGAGTCGCAACAACCTGTTGACAGAAGGCTGCGCTCCTGATATCTTACCCACGGGTAAATAATAACGCAAGAGGGAAGCACGCTTGCGAGACCGATTTTTTCCGCAAGCGCGCCTCCGGCGGAAAAGTCGTCAATGAAGATCATCGTGGCGGTGAAGCAGGTTCCCGTTCGGGACTCCGCGATCCACATCGTTTCCAGCGGCAAGTGGATGGAGGAGCAGGATCTAAGCTTCGAGATCAACGAGCCCGACGCCTATGCCCTGGAAGCCGGCCTGCTACTCAAGGAGAAGCATGGCGGCGAGGTGGTGGTGCTCTGCGCCGGGCCGGAGCGCGCCGCGCAGACCATTCGCGAAGCTCTGGCCAAGGGCGCGGACCGCGCCATCCACATTCAATCCGACGATTTGGTGAGCCGCGATACACTCGGCGTGGCGCGCCTGCTGGCGGCGGCCATCGCCGGCGAGAAGGCCGATCTCATCCTCACCGGTCTGCAATCCGACGACCTCGGTCTGGGGCAGACCGGCGTGGTGATGGCGGAGTTGCTGGGCATTCCTCACGCCACCATCGTGATGGAAGTGGAGAAGCGCGAGCATTCCATTCGCGTTAAACGCGAGCTGGAAGATGGCTGGTTCCAGTGGGTGGAGATGCCGTTGCCGGCGCTGTTGACCATTCAATCGGGCATCAGCAAACTGCGCTACGCCACCCTCATGGGCATAAAAAAAGCGAAGACTAAGGAAATCCGGCGGCTGGATGCGGAGCAGTTATTGCCGTCGGCGGCAGCCACGGTATCGCTCGATCGGGTTTACCTGCCGCACAAGAAGAAAGAGACCCGGATTATCGGCGGCACGCCCGCGGAAGCGGCCGCCAAGCTGGCCGAGGTTCTCAAGTTCGAGGTGCGCGTGTTATGAGAGGCGTGCTGGTGGTTTTGGAATATCGCGTACAAGACGGCCGCCCCGTCTGGAACCGCATCTCCTGGGAGGCGCTGGCAGCAGGGCAGGAATTGGCGGCCCAGATCGGCCAGCCGCTCGCGGCCGCAGTCGCCGGGGACCAGGCGGAAGTCCCGGCGGCGGAACTGACGCGCAAGAAGCTGGCGCGCGTCTATGCTGTGGAGCACCCCTTGCTCCAGCATTACACCGCGGATGGAGTAACGCTCGCGCTGGAGCAACTGGTACACTCCGTGCAACCCTCCTACCTAGTGTTTCCGCACACCTACCAGGTGCGCGACTTCGCTCCCGGACTGGCGGCGCGCTTCGCCCAGACGCTCATCGCGGATGTGGTGGGGCTTCACGCGGATGGCCCGCATCCCATCTTCGTGCGACAGTTGCTGCAAGGTAAGCTGAACGCCGATTACCGCCATTCGGGCGACGGCCCGTGCTTTGTCTCCACACAGGCGGGCGCGTTCCGCCCCGACACGGTGGAATCTGGCTCCTGCGAGGTGGAAGTTTTTCGCCCGCAACTCGCCGCGTCGAACATCCGCAGCCTGCCGGGCGAGCGATTCCGCATGGCCGAGCAGACCGTGGACCTCACATCCGCCCCGCTGATTGTCTCCGTGGGCCGCGGCATCAAGGAGAAGGACAACCTGCCGATTGTTGAGGAGTTGGCCGCGGCGATGGGGGCGGAACTGGCCGCTTCCCGGCCGATTTGCGACAACGGCTGGCTCCCCATGGAACGGCAGGTGGGCAGCTCCGGGCAGAGCGTCTCGCCGAAAGTCTATATCGCCGTGGGAATCTCCGGCGCCATCCAGCATCTGGTGGGGATGAAGGGATCGAAGGCCGTCGTCGCCATCAACAAAGACGAAAACGCGCCGATTTTCGAGGTAGCCGACTACGGCATCGTGGGCGATCTGTTCGAGGTGGTTCCGGCGCTCACTACCGCAGTCCGGAAGGTGAAAGGGACTTGATATCGGCCCGCCGCGCGCAGGTACCGGCGGGCAACCGTTAACCAGGAAAGGCGCAATCGGAGGTACCGCGATGCGCGGTGTCACAGAAAACGATCTTGCACTGCAATTGTTATACCGATGGGAACGTGAACGGCGGGACCGCGTTTTCCTGACCCAGCCGCTGAAAGCAGGCGGGGCGCGCGAGTGGACCTGGGGGCAAGCCGCCGACCAGGTCCGGCGCATGGCCACTTACCTGAAAGCGCAGAATTGGGAGCCAGGCACGCCGATCGCCATCCTGTCGCGAAATTGTGCCTGGTGGATCATGGCCGATCTTGCCATCTGGATGTCCGGCCACGTCACCGTGCCGATTTATCCTTCCATGAAGCCGCAGTCGATGCGCCAGATCATGGAGCACAGTGGGACTAAAGCCTGCTTCGTGGGCGCCACGGACCTTCAGGAAACGGTTTTAGACGCCATCCCCCCGGGCGTATCCTGCGTTCGTTTCCCCACTGCCACGGTGGACGACTGGCCAACGTGGGAGGTTCTCACCGCGGCGAATACGCCGATGGCTGGTTTTCCCGTACGCCCGGCGAGCGATCTGGCGACCATCATTTATACTTCGGGTACCACCGGCACGCCCAAAGGCGTGATGCACAGTTTCTCCAGCCTGGCGTACGACGCCAAAACGCTGGATGAATTGATCGGGCTGAACGAGAAGGAGCGTTTCATTTCGTACCTGCCGTTGGCCCACATCGTGGAGCGGGCGGGGCTGGAAGGTTCGGCACTGAACCTGGGATGCCAGGTCTTCTTCAGCGCGGGGATCGAGACGTTTCTGGCCGACTTGAACCGCGCGCAACCCACCATCTTCCTCTCCGTGCCGCGGCTGTGGTTGAAGATCCAGCAGGGCGTGTTCGAGAAGATACCGCGCGAACGCCTGGACCGGCTGCTGCGCATCCCCATTCTCAATCGGCCGGTGAAGCGCCGGATCCTGCGCAAGCTGGGTTTCAGTTCCGTGCTGCACGCGGCATCGGGCGCGGCTCCGCTGCCGCCCGAAATTCTCGCGTGGTATCGGAAGTTGGGGCTGAACCTTCTGGAAGGTTACGGCATGACGGAGACCCTGATCACGCACCTTCCGGCGCCGGGGTCGATTCGCCCCGGCTATGTGGGCGCCGCCATAGCGGGCGTGGAAGCCAAGCTCTCCGAGAGTGGCGAACTCCTGATCCGCAGCCCCATGAACATGCTGGGCTACTTCCGCGACCCCGACGGGACGCGCGCCCTGTTCACGCCGGACGGCTTCATTCGCACCGGCGACATCGCGCGCATCGATGAGGACGGCCAGCTCAAGATCATCGGCCGCGTGAAGGAGCAGTTCAAGACCAGCAAAGGGAAGTATGTCGCCCCGGCGCCCATCGAGAGTCAATTTATGGCCAACCCCATGGTGGAGGCCTGCTGCCTGATGGGGATGGGAATGCCGCGTCCCTTCGCGGTGGTGCTGCTCTCCGAGGAGATCCGGCAGCGCACGGCCGATTCCGGCCAGAGGGCGGCCATCGAGTCCTCTCTGCGGCAGCTCATGGACTCTATTAATAAGGATCTCGATCCGCACGAACAGGTAAGTTTCATCGCCGCGGTGCGCGGTCCCTGGACTATCGGCAACGACGCCATGACTCCCACCATGAAAATAAAACGCGGGGTGCTGGAGAGCCGCTACCAGGCCTTCGTCGACGACTGGAACCGGCAGAGCCGGCCGGTAGTCTGGGAGTCGGCCAATTAGGCGGGTTTGGCCGCCTTGGCAAGCTCTTGTCGATACCTGAGACGTGGGGCAGACTTCAGAGGGAGTTGCAAAACTCGGCTGATGGACCGCTCCCTCGCTTCGCGGTCACGGCTCGGTAGG
>CAZARO010000520.1:0-4820 GCA_964487165.1 uncultured Solibacteraceae bacterium
GGGATTGGTCTGCTTATCGGTGAGGAACTGATACAGCGGGTGAATGTCGGCGCCTTTCACCGAGATCTTGGCGTACATGGGGAAGGTCACGCTGTACTTACTGCTGCAAAAGGTCTTGATCTCCTCGTTGGTGCCGGGTTCCTGCGCGCCGAAATTATTGGCGGGGAAGCCGAGGATCACGAACCCCTTGTCTTTGTACTTTTCATAGATTTTTTCGAGGCCGGTGTACTGCGGGGTGTAGCCACACTTACTGGCCACGTTCACGATCAGCACGACTTTGCCCTGATATTGCGAGAGCGGCGCCGGTTTGCCATCGATGGAATTGAGAGTAAAATCAAGCACGTTAGAAGCTCCGAAAAGCGCGGCCGTCACAGCGACGCCGGCGAAAACAAGTTTGCGCATATGCAGGGGGAGATGAGCGGAACGGCGAAAAGTCGCAGGAATTAACAAATGTGACGATCGTCATAAGCGCGTAATGCGTGCCAGCCATGCCAGTACGTTGGGCCCGCCCCCGTGCAGTTCGAACTCTGCCGGCTGGATGGAATCGACACGCCATCCATGGCTGAAACTGGCCCTGATTTCGCCCTCGGTCACGCGCCGCGGGCCCCAGTCGCCCGGTTGGCGGTCGCTGAAGCACGCCATGAAATAGCGGCCGCCGGGCGCGATCGCCGCCTTGAGGCTCTCGACATATACGCGCCGGTCGCCGTCATCGAACACATGGAAGAGTCCGCTGTCGAGTACCGTGTCGAACGGCCCGCCGAGCTCCGCCAGGATGTCCGCCAGATGGAGGGCGTTGCGCTCCAGGAAGCGCGCGGCGATGCCCCGATCGCGCGCTTTGGCTTGCGCCAGCGCGATGGCAGCAGCCGTGAAATCGATGCCGGTGGCGTCCAGCCCCATGCGCGCGGCCATCAGGACGTGCTCGCCCGTGCCGCAGCCCGCGTCGAGAATGCGCCCGCGCAGTTCGCCCGCTTCCGCCAGCGCGAGGAAGATCGGCTGCGGCCGGCCGATGTCCCACGGGGGTGTTCCGGTGTAAGATTCTTCAAAGTGCTGCAGCCCATGGGAGCGGGGCCGTTCGCTGTTGTCTGGTGACATAGTCTCTATTTTCCACGAAAAATGGGGACCAGTTCGATGATCAGGATCACAATCACCAGCAGCTCCAGGAAAAATCCGCGCGCTTCGCGAAATTCGTTGACCATGAACTCGTACAGTTCGCCGGCGATGTGCAGCTTCTGATCGACCAGGCTGCGATAGTCGCCCGCCCCCACCTTGGCGGCGGCCAGGCGATACGCGCGGGCGTAGAACATGTCGCTCAGGAACTTGATGGCGTTGTCGGCACGCTCGGTGAGCTCGGTGACATCCAGGCGCAGGCGGTTCAACTGCTCGGCATCGCGCGCCAGGCGCCAGCGCGAGAAGAACCCGGCGCGGCGCTCGAGCGCGGCGTAGGTGTTCTTCAACAGCGCGGTCAGGATTTCATCGTAGCGGCGGTATTCGAGGAGCTGCGTGTTGGCGTACTCGAGTAACTGGATGAGCGGCGCGGCGCCCTCAGGTGTGTCATAGACGAGGGCCGCGAGCCAGCCCACCACCAGCAGGTCGGACGGGTAGTAGGAAAGGCTGGACGCGAGGACTTCTTTTTGTTCGCTTTCCGAAAGGGGCTGAATCTCGCCACGGATCACCAGGCTGATTTCGCGGCCGCATTGGGCGAGCAGTTCCTGCGCCGTCAGCCGCGCCCCGCCCGGTTCGTGCACGTCGCGCAGTTCGACCACGTAGTAAGCTTCGTCGACCCACTCGGCATAGGGCTTGCGCAGCGCCGATGCCATGCCCGCGAGGCGGTCGCGGACGCGTTTGAGGCCGCGCTGTTCCACCTCGCCAGCTTCAATCCAACGGTTGGAAAGCGCGATCAGCCCCGGCCAGTCGGTCTCGAAGGGCATCTCGACTTCCAGGCTGACGACGCCGTAATCGAAATAGCGGAGGCTGGCGTGGGCGGATTCGCCGGTGGCCAATTGGATGGGCTCGCACGTTTCCAGAATAGGCGGGCGCTCGAAGCGGACATAGCCGGGCGCCGAAAGCTTGAAGCCCGGCGACCGCGCCGGCGGCGTCACGCCGAGCAACTTGCGCAGCTCGGCGACATCGAATTCCTCGGCGATATCGTAGAGCAGCAGCGCGCGGAACGAGCCGTGGCAAGTGGGCACGCTTTTAGTGTAGTAGGGCAGGGGCCGGGGGCTCACGGGCTAAACCATGGCTAGGAACCACTCGAATCGTCGACGGTTAGATTCGATAGCTGGCGAGCGGTTCGGTTGGGACGTGGCAGGCCGTCACGCGAGTAAAGCCCGAGCAGACCTCGAAGGGCCAATGTGGTGCCGACCCCGCGAACGCGGTCAGAAAGGACAGCGGCCCTTCCCTCCACCGCCGTTAGCCGGCGTCTCGGTACCACCCTCCCCGGCGCCCTGGCTGAAGCGATGCTGAAGCCCGCACCGCCGGAGGGTTGGGCTTGAGCCTGCCAGTTAGGGAGCAAATGGTAAATCGATATCGATAGGCGATCACTCGCTGGCCTGCAAGCAAGATTGCCTCCCCGCGCCGGGCCATGCCCGACAGGATGGCATCCTCGGACTTCCGAATGGAGAGATAATAGTCTTTCAGGGCTCAAACTCTCCTATGAAAGTCATCGCATTTAATGGCAGCGCGAAAAAGGGTGGCAATACCGCCATCCTGCTTCGCTACGTGCTCGCCGAAATCGAAAAAGAAGGCATTGAAACCGAACTCGTGGAACTGAGCGGATCGAAGATTCACGGATGTCTGGCGTGTCGCGAATGCTCGGCCCGGAAAGACGGGCGGTGCTCGCAGCGCAACGACATCGGGAATGCCTGTCTCGAAAAGATGGCCGCGGCGGACGGCATACTGCTGGGTTCGCCGACCTACGTTGCCGACGTCTCGCCGGAGATCAAAGCTCTGATCGACCGCGCCTGCATGGTTGGCCAGGCCAACGGCGGCATGTTCCGCCGAAAGGTCGGGGCCGGGATCATTGCGGTAAGAAGGGCGGGTGCGATGCACGCCTTCGACGCCTTGAATCACTTCTTCCTCATCAGCGAGATGATTATCCCCGGCTCTTCCTATTGGAACATCGGAATTGGCCGCGAGCCCGGGGACGTGGAAAAAGACGAAGAAGGCATCCGCACCATGAAGGTCTTGGGCCGGAACATGGCGTGGCTGCTGAAAAAGCTGGGGCCGAGTCAGGCGGGCGCGTAAACCACTACGCGATCCAGGCCGCGCCGATCTCCTCCAGGATGCGCGATGCCTCATCCGCGGGGTCCGCGGCGCGCGTAATCTGGCGCCCGATTACCAGGTAGTCGGCGCCATCGCGCACCGCTTCCAAGGGAGTCGCGATGCGCTTTTGGTCGCCCTTCGCGGCGCCGGCGGAACGGACTCCGGGCGTCACCAGCACTTTCTCAGCGCCGATGATCCGGCGAACAGCGGCGGCGTCGAGCGGCGAAGCCACGATGCCGTCCATCCCTTGTTCCATGGCCTTCCGCGCGCGCAGTGCCACCAGGTCGGGGATGGTGCAAGTGTATCCCTGGTCGGCCATGTCCTCGGGGCCGAAGCTGGTGAGCACCGTCACCGCCAGCAGTTTCAGGTTGGCATCGCCGCGGCCTTCCACCGCGGCGCGCATCACCGAGCCCACGGCGTGCGCGGTGAGGAACTTCACGCCCGTGCGAGCCACTTGCGCCACCGCGCGCTTCACCGTCTCGGGAATGTCGTAGACTTTGAGATCGAGAAAAACGTCTTTGCCTTCGTGGATCAATTCGTGGACGAACTCCACGCCGGCGGCGGCGTAGAGTTCCAGGCCTACTTTATAAAAGTTAACGTGGCTGCCTAGTTTCGCGACCAGCGCGCGAGCTTCCCGGGCAGAGTCCACATCGAGGGCGACGATGATGGGGTTTCGAGTCATAACAGTCGGATGGCTTTCTCCTGCCGCGGCAGCACGCGGCCGATGCGGTAGGCTCCCGCGAGCGAGCGCTCCAGTTTCGCGGCCTCGTCCGGTGGCAGCGAAATGAGCAGGCCGCCGGAGGTTTGCGGGTCGTAGAGTAAAGCTTCGATTTCGGGAGCGAGCTCGCGCATCCGCTCTACAGCACAGGATGCAAACTCGCGATTATTCTTCAAACCGCCGGGCAGCGCACCTTGGCGCGCGTATTCCACCGCGCCCGGCAGGTAACGGACCTCGTCGGGGGCAATCTCCAAAGTGACGCCGCTGGCGAGCGCCAGTTCGCGCGCGTGGCCGATGAGGCCGAAGCCGGTTACGTCGGTGCAGCCGTGGACGTCGAACGCGAGCATGGCTTCACAGGTGCGGCGATTGAGCGTGAGCATCTGTTCGATGGAGGCCGCTACGTCCGCGTCGAGGGCAATCCCGCGCTTCAATGCCGTGGCGATGACCCCGGTGCCGATTCGTTTGGTGAAGACCAGGGCGTCGCCCGGCCGCGCGCCGGCATTAGCTGTCACGCGCGCGGGATGGACGGTGCCGGTGACGGCGTAGCCGAACTTGATTTCGTCGTCGGCGACGCTGTGCCCGCCGAGGATGGAACAGCCGGCCTCGTGCATCTTATCGGCGCCGCCTTTGAGAATATGGCGCAGGTCGTCGAGGTCGCCCTTGGCGGGGTAAGCCAGGATAGAGAGCGACGAAATCGGCCGCCCGCCCATGGCGTACACGTCGCTCAACGCGTTCGCCGCGGCGATGGCGCCGAAGGTCTCGGGATCATCGACGATGGGCGTGAAAAAGTCCACGGTCTGCACCAGGGCGAGCTCCGCCGTCAGCTTGTACACGCCGGCAT
>CAZARO010000521.1:0-4816 GCA_964487165.1 uncultured Solibacteraceae bacterium
GCGCGCGGCAGGCTCATGCGCCAACTGCTCACCGAGAGCATGCTGCTGGCGCTGGCGGGTGCGGCCCTGGGAATTCTGCTGGCCGTGTGGAGTTCGCGCGCCTTACTGGCGTTCGCCGACAGTAGCGCCCGGCGGCCGGCGGCTATTTCGGCCGACCTCGATTTGCGCGTGCTGGCGTTCACCATCGCCGCTGCGCTACTGACGGGCGTCCTCTTTGGGCTGGCTCCGGCGCTCGGTTCCATGCGTGTCGATCTCACGCCCGCGCTCCGTTCGGGTCCGAACCGGGGACATGGGCGGGCCAGCCGCTTCAAGCTCGGCAACTTGCTGGTGGTGGCCCAGGTGGCGCTGACCATGGTGGTGCTGGTAGGCGCCGGGCTGCTGGTCCACACGCTGCAGAACTTGCGCAATGTCGACCCCGGATTCGCCACCCAAAAGCTGCTGACCTTCAGCGTGGACGCCACCCTCACCGGCTATAAAGGAGAGCGCCGGGCGCAGTTCTTCGACGATTTGCAGCAGCGCTTCAGCGCCCTTCCCGGCGTGCTCTCCGTTTGCCATTCGGAGATGGCTTTACTGAGCGGGAGCCTCTCCCGAACGTCCTTTCACCTGCCTGGTACGCCGCCCAAAGCGTCGGTAGAGGCCGACTATCTGCCCATCGGTCCGGGGTTTTTCGACACCATGAAAATCCCCATGGTCAAAGGCCGCATGATCAGTCCGGCGGAGTTCGCGCTGGTAGACAAAATCGAAGACGACCCGAAAGCCGGCGCGAAAATCGTGACGCCGGCGGTGGTCAACGAATCCTTCGTGAAGGCGTATTTCGCCAAGGCGGATCCGATCGGCCGGCCGTTTGGAGCGGACAGCCCGGCGATGTCCGGCGACCCGGACACCGACGAGAGCGCCGGGTGGACGATCGTGGGTGTAGTGCGCGACGCCAAGTACAATGACCTGCGGCGCGAGATCCACCCCACCATGTATGTGCCGAGCGGAGACGCGGGCACATTCGAACTGCGGACCGCCGGCGATCCGGAATCGCTGGTGCCCTCGGTTCGCGCCGCGGTGCGGCAAGCCGGTCCCGATCTGCCCATCGTCGGCATCGAAACGCAGACCCAGCAGATCGATGCCATGCTGTTCCAGGAACGCCTGATCGCGCGCCTGGCAAGCCTGTTCGGATTGCTGTCGCTGCTGCTGGCCTCCATCGGCCTGTACGGATTGCTGGCCTACGAAGTGACCAATGGCACGCGCGAAATCGGCATCCGCGTGGCGCTGGGCGCACCGCTGGCGGAAGTTCTGCGCGGCGTGGTGCGGCACGGCGTGACACTCACTGCCATTGGTGCGGCCATCGGCATCGCAGGTTCGCTGGCGGTGACGCGGCTGCTCGGCAGCATGCTTTTCGGTGTCAAGCCGAGCGATCCGGTCACCCTCATCGGCGTAAGCTGCCTGCTGCTGCTAGTGGCGCTGGCGGCCTGCTACTTCCCCGCCCGGCGCGCCACGCGTGTCGATCCGCTGGTGGCGCTTCGGCACGAACAATAGCTGCTTTCGGGCGCGAAATTCAGTTTTCGGTCGTCGATGACCACTCCCTTACTTTACGGTCGCGGCTCAGTAAGAAGTCTCGTGAAATCAGCGAGGTGTTACAGAGCCGCGCGTCAGCAAGCGGTCTTTGGCAATCGACGGTAATTTTGCGCCAGAAAGCAGCAAGGTGTCATCCAGCCCTACGCACCCCAGCCCCGTACCGGCACGCCACCGTTGATCATCTCCGGAAACGGCGCGGAATCGAACATCACGTAGGGGTGCGCGCGCTCGGGCTTGCTTGCTTCGTCGAGGCGCGCCCGCACTTCCGCCGGTATCGTGAAGTCGAGCGCGCGCAGGTTCGATTCCATCTGGCTCATCCGCGTCGCCCCGATGATCGTGGAGGAGACTCCCCGCTGCGTCGCCACCCAATTCAGCGCCACTTCGGCGGGTGGGCGCCCGATCTCTTTCGCCGCCTCCAGCAGCACGTCGAGAATGGGCCAGTTGCGGTCGGTGCGCTTTTCGAACGCCGGATTGCCCGACGAACTCATAGTTTCGAGGCGTCCTTCGCCCGGTTCGCCGCGCTTGTACTTGCCGGCCAGAAAGCCGCTCGCCAGCGGGCTCCACGGACAGATTCCCATCCCCAATTCGAGCGCCGCGCCCACGTGCTCGCGCTCGATGGAGCGTTCCACCAGCGAGTACTCCAGTTGCAGCGCGATCACGGGCTCGCTATGGGCGAATTGCGCCAGGGTCTGGGCGCGCGCCGCATACCACGCCGGCACGTCGGAGAAACCTATGTAACGCACCTTACCGGAGCGCACCAGGTCATTCATGCCGGCCATCACTTCTTCGAGTGGAGTGGTCCTGTCCCAGACGTGCATCCAGTAGAGGTCGATGTAGTCGGTCTGCAGGCGGCGCAGCGAACCCTCGAGCGCGCGGTACATGTTTTTGCGGCCGTTGCCGCCAGCGTTGGGGTTGCCGGGCTGGGCGTTGAAAGTGTACTTGGTGGCGATGACGGCCTGGTCGCGCAAATGGCGCTCGCGGATCAGGCGTCCGCAAATCTCCTCGCTCTTCCCACCGGTGTACAGGTCGGCGGTATCGATGAAATTCCCTCCCGCCTGCACATAGGCATCGAGGATCTGGCCGCAGACGGCCTCTTCGGATCCCCAGCCCCATTCGGTTCCAAACGTCATGGTGCCGAGACATAGCGGGCTGACGCGCAGGCCGCTGCGGCCCAAGGTTACGTATTGCGAGAGCGACATGGTTAACAGGATGCGCAGAGGGCGTGCGGCGATTCGCGGGAACAAATTCCGCCGCGGCATCGTAACGCTCCTCATGCGGACCGCCCCCATCCTTCTTTTCGCCTCCATCGCGGCGCTTGCCCAACCGGCGAAGCCGCCGGCTTTCGAAGTCGCTTCCATTCGTACCTGGCAGCCCGGCCGGGAATCCATCGAATTCGGGCCGGCCAGTTTGACCATGCGGAGCGTCTCCCTGGGCGCCTGCATCCGCTGGGCCTATGGCGTGCAGGACGTACAAGTTATCGGTCCCGACTGGCTGCGGGACACGGGCTTCGAGATCTTCGCGAAATCGGCCGACCCGGTTTCGGTGGCGGGATTGCGAGAAATGCTGCAGACGCTGCTGGCCGACCGGTTCAAGCTGACGGTGCATCGCGATAGCAAGGAAATGACGGCACTGGTTCTCACCGTGGGCAAGGGCGGGCACAAGCTCGAGCCCGCGGATGCTGAGGTCACGCCAAGCTTTCAGACGGGAAAGATGAGCCTGACCGGGAAAGGCGCGACGGTGGCGCAGTTGGTCGACTTCATAGCCAACGCGATTCACGCCCCCATAGTCGATCGGACCGGCCTCACGGGGCGCTACAACTACTTCCTCGATATCGAAATGTATGTCCCGGAGGAGTCCCGGAAATCTTCGGGCGTGCCGCCGGATGCCCCCTCCATTATCGCCGCGGCGGTGCAGGCGCAACTCGGGCTCAAGGTGGAGTCGAAGAGAGTGCCGCTGGAGGTGATCGTGGTTGACCGTGTGGAGAAGACTCCTATTGAAAACTGAAGGAGTTGCCAAATTCGGAGAAGCCTGCCGAGCCGCGACCGCGAGGGAGCGGTCATCAGACCACTGTTATAGCGAGGGAAAGCGGCTCAGGGGAAAAGTCTCCACCTGCGGCGAGCGCTGCTGCACCAGGACTCCTCCATCCACTACCAGGCAGGCGCCGGTGATGTAGCGCGCGTCCTCGGTGGCCAGGAAAACCGTGGGGCCGGCGAGGTCTTCGGGCGAGCCCAGCCGCCCCAGGGGCACCACTTTGCCGCGCTCCACGGCCGACTGCTCATCCAGGTCGTAGGTGCGGATCAATCCCGGGACCACGGCGTTCACGCGTACGCCGTAGGGGGCCAGGTCGAGAGCCATGGCTCGCGTCATGGCTTCGATGCCGCCCTTGGAAGCGTCGTACGCCACGTTGCCGCGATGCGCCCGGGTGGCGCCTCCGCTGGACATATTGACGATCACGCCGGCCCGCTGTCGCGCCATGTGATGGGCGGCGCGATGGGCGCAGAGAAACGAGCCCTTCAGGTTGACATCGAGGAGTTGGTCCCACCAGGCCTCATCGCCCTCCAGGAAGTGGCGCGCGGCATGGATATTGCCGGCATTGTTCACCAGCACGTCGAGCCGGCCGAAGCGCGCCAGCACCTGGTCGAACAGTGCGTCCACGTTCGCTTTGCGGGAGACGTCGGCGGATACCGCCAGCGCGTTCGGCCCGATGGCGTGGGCAACTTCCAGCGCGCGAGAGGCGTCTAGGTCGTTCACCGTCACGCGCGCGCCCTCGGCGGCGAAACGCTCCGCCACGGCGCGCCCGATGCCGTGTCCCGCGCCGGTTACGATGACTACCTGATTCTCGAATCGCTGCGCCGTCATGCCTTCCGATGCTACCAAAAAGGAGGGATGGCGCAAGGCAGCGGCGTCCGGAGCGGGCCAATCGGGTCCAAAATCTTAGTTTTGGATGTTTTTGACCGAATTGTGTGTATTTTTGGTTTCAGCCGGACTATAATTCGAAGCAGAGGAGAAGGATTATGCGCCCTCACGATGTCCCCGAAGTGCTCATTATTCTGGGAGTGCTGGGTAGTCTCGGCCTTGCAGTCTACAACTGGACGCATCGCAAAGCGGATGTTCGTAAGCACCGATAAGCCGGAATCGGGAGTATCCGGTCCGATCTTGGGGCGCGGTTCCCTGGGTAATGCCCTATGACCCCCCGGATAACCGGACCCCCTCCTCCGCAGACCGGCCCGGCCGTGATAAGCTTACACTT
>CAZARO010000522.1:0-4813 GCA_964487165.1 uncultured Solibacteraceae bacterium
CGTACCCTTCACTATCCTTCCTTCTCCCGAACTACGATACCGCTATCGCCGGCCGAGACGCGCGCGATTCCTGTGGCACAGCCATGCGATTTCGCAGCCAAAACTCCAGGAGAAGGATCTGCTGGAGTTGCGTGTCGTTACAGTCCAGCCCCCGGGTGAACTTTTCCACCCGGTCGAGGAGACTCCGGCAGTCCACGAATCCACGCTCCACCAGCTGGATTTTTGCGGGAGACTGGAGCAGCGCAGTTGCCAGGGGCATCAGGGCCCCCCGGTAGGTCGACAGATACGAAGCTTTCGACTTCCGGCTGAGAATCATGGGGGGCAGTAACCCGGCAAACGCCCGGCGCATCAGGCGCCTGGGCTCCTCCGGCCGAAATACGATATGTGCGGGGATGGTCAGCATGAACTCGACCAATGGCCGGTGCGCGTAGGGATGGGTGTAAGAGACGTGCTGCAGCGCCTCGGGTGTCTGCAGCGTGCGGGACTGCAGCACTTCGGCCGCCGCCCGGAACCGCCGCCGCCGCCCGGGTGGAGCGTGCCGCCAGGGATCGTTCGCGGACCGTTCGCGCTCGTTCGAAGCGACAAGAGTATGGAGAGACTCGACCAAAGAATCTTCCCTGCTGACTGGAATCGCACCCACCGAATCGCGCGGATTTACCGAGGGGACCCACGAAAACCAGGCCTCGCGGACGGCTCTCCACAGGATGGGGTAGATGGGCACCTGCTCCGACCGGCCCCAGGCATAGGCTCCCCGAACTGCCTTCCCGAAACGCCCTTTGGCCAGCCATTCGGTCACCTGGCCCAAGTCCTCGGTGCGATTGCCCATGACAAAGTCGCCCACCTGGCCCGTCAGCAGGACACTCGACCGTACGGCCGCCATCCGGCGCGCGAGTTCCTGAAATCGCGGCTCCCACCAGGTTGGAGTGGCTCCCATGCGGTCGGCCGCCACCACGGGATGATCGTCCAGTCCCAGGTGGCACCCGGATAGCTGGCAGGCGCGCTCCACTTCGCGAAAAAATCGCTCGTCGGGAGAGCCCTCGTGGGTGTAGCTGAAGGTGATGAGGGCTGTCTGAGGGCCTTGCTTTTCCCGCCGCAAGCGGTCCGCCATGCAGACCACCGACGAAGAGTCCAGGCCGCCACTCAGTTCCGCGCAGGTTGGCGAGCCGGTGGCAAGCCGGGCCTGGACGCTCTCGCGGAAAAGCTCCAGCAGCCGCTCTTCATACTGCCGCTCGTCGGGATATTCCGTTTCAAGGTGGACAGGGAGAGTCCAGAAAGGACGACTTGCGATTCTGTCGCTGGAGATCGAGACTCCATGGCCGGCCGGCACTGGGAAGATGCCCGCATAGGGCGTCCGCGTGGAGGCCGTACTGCGGCTGAGAAAGCTGGCGACGAAGGTTTCATCGAGTTCCTGGATCCCCGTCCAGCGGACCAGGCCGGCCAGGGAAGAAGACCAGTAGATGCCGTCGGCGCCGCGGTGATAGTAGAGCGGCCGAACGCCCGCATAGTCGCTGGCCAGCACGATTTCCCGGCGGATGGCGTCCCAAATGGCAAGACTCCAGTCGCCGACCACGTCGCGCAGGCCGTCCACGCCGTTCTTCCGGTATATGCTCAGGACCAGCGCGGCGTCCGAGATGCCAGCGCCAAAACCCGCCCCGCCGAGGAGCTCTTTTCGATTATCGATCCGTCCGTCCCACAGGCAGACGGATCGGTCAGACGATTGGAAGAGCCCCAGCCCGTTGGCAGCCTCGGACCCGGCCGCCCAGCCCAGGATCAGTCCCGGCTGCCGGCACGTTTGGGGGGTGAAACAGCCGGGACCGTCGAGGGCAGTCCGCATCCGGTTCTCGTCTTCCGCAGAGGTGGGCCGGGTGTCGAAGTGGTAGATTCCGAATAACTTGCTCAAGGGGCCTCGCGCAAAGACCGTTCCTCGCCGTAAAGATCCTGTAATCTCCCCTGGGCGAACTGGAAGGACTGCACGATGAGACCGAGCACGGTGTCGATCTCCGGACGATCCCGCGGGGCGTAGACCGTAACCAGGGTCGTCAATATGCCCACCTCGGCAATGGGATGGCGTTCCCCCCAAGCGAGACGCACCACCTCCTCGCGGAGGATTTTCGGCAGCGTGAGGTGAATGCCGCCTTCCGGCAGGGGGTGGAGATGGCAGAACTCGTGTTCGTCGATAAAAGCTTCCGGCGGGCCGGCGGCGATTCTGTCGGCCAGATAGAGAGCATGGCTCCTGGGGGACGCCATCCGGCTCTGCTTGGATTGCACGCCGGGCAGCTCCAGACTCCGATCGAGCAGTTCTTCCATGGCTCCCGCCGGTGGCAGCTGGTCAAGCTGGAGATGGGGGAGAGCGCGCTGCATCCGCGGACGCGCCCCAGCTCTCGAGTGCGGCAGGACGGCCAGTCTGGTGAGCATCGCGATCAAGTAGCACTCCTCCAGTCCGGCGAGCCCGGACTGCCTTCCAGTGTAAGGTCGACGCGGCCCTCACGAAATCATCTATCTCACTAATTGTTTCCTTGCTAAATCTGATGATTTGCACGTAGCCATACATTCGCCAGCCGTTTTTTCGGGCGCCGAAGACGGGCCGCGTGACCGCGAAGCCGGAGATCTAATTCGATTTCAAAGATCGAAATAGTTCGGAATCCCGGGCAATCTACCGCTATTCCTCCCGCAACGCCACTATCGGATCCACGCGCATGGCTCGCCGTGCCGGAAACAGCCCCGAGCCCACCACCACGGCTACCAGAGAAATCGCCGCTCCCGCCAGGATCGTTGGCTCCAAAGGCCGCACGCCATACAGAAACCCTGCCAGGAGGCGCGACGCCGCTGCCGTTCCGCCCAGCCCGATGGCCGTTCCGATTGCCGCCAGCAGCAGCGTCTCCCTCGCCACCATGGCCAGCACCGAGGCCGGCGTGGCGCCGAGCGCCATGCGAATTCCGATTTCCCTGGTCCTTCGCGCCACCGCGTACGACGCCACCCCGAACACTCCCACCGCCGCCAGCGTCACGGCCAACCCGGCGAACAGCGCCAGCAGCAGCGTGTTGAGCCGCCGCGACTCCAGGTGGCTGTCGACAACGTGCTGCATCGTCTCCACTACCACCGGCTGGTTCTTGTCGATCTCCGCCACTGCCCGGCGAATCGCTGCCGACATGGCAGCCGTGTCGGCCGCCGTACGGACCACCAGCACATTGAACCTTCCCATGTCTCCGCCCTGGCTGCCCGGCGGCAATTGATGGTTCAGCGCGTAGATCTGCCCCGCCACCGCCCGCGCCGACAGGTCCGGCGCTCCGCCGGCGGTCAATTGCCGCACGTCTTTGGCGATCCCCACGATGGTGAACCACGTCCCGTCGAACTGTAGGCGCCTGCCCAGAGCCGCGGTTCCCGGCCACCAGGAGTGAGCCAGCGACTCGCTGACGATGGTCACCGGTTGCGCCGCCTCGCCGTCGCTTACTCCGAAGTAGCGGCCGGCTACCATCGGGATCCCCATCGCCCGCAGATAGTCCGTGCTGGTGTTCGCGAAGTCCGCGAAGGCCTTCTCCCGCTCCGTCTCCGGCCGCCCATCTACCGAAAACTCCGTCCCCTGCATGATGAGACCCATCGGCAGTGACGACACGGTGCCGGCATACTGCACGCCGGGCAAGGCATACACCTTCCGCAGCAACTCCTCGCGAAACGCGCGCACCCGCGCGCCATCGGGATAGCTGCGCTTCGACAACTCCAGCCGCACGGTGAGAGCACGTTCCTTGCGCAAGCCGAGATCCACGTTCAATACCTGCCGCAGGCTCTCCATCAGCAGTCCCGCACCTGCCAGCAGCACCAGGGCCAACGCTGCTTCCACCGTTACCAGCAGCCGCGCAGTCCGGTGGCGCGGGGTAAGTGGCCTCCCTCGCGAACCGGGACCGAAGCTGCCGCCCGGCCGCACGGCCGGAACCATCCCGAACAGCAGCCCGGTGAGCAGCGATACACCCGCCGCGAACCCCAACACCGCGCCGTTGACCGAGATGTCGCCGGCACGCGGCATACTCGCCGGCAGCGCCGACTTCAGCAGCGGCAGCGTTCCGTATGCCAGCAGCACTCCCGCCGCGCCGCCGGCCAGCGCCAGCATTGCGCTCTCCGTGAGAAGTTGGCGTGCCAGCCGGAGCCACGTCACTCCCAGCGCCCTCCGTATGGCCATCTCGCGCTCGCGTCCCGCGGCCCGCGCCACCAGCAGGTTGGCGATGTTGACGCACGCGATCAGCAGCACCAGCGAAGCCGCGGCCATTACCAGCAGTAGCGCGGGCCGTACCTGCTCCAATTCCCTGCCTTCGGTGAGGCTCGTGACCTTGGCTACCCAGCCGCGATTCTCATGCGGATAAGCCTCGGCCAGGCGTGCCACAACGGTATCCATCTCGGCCTGCGCCTGCCGGATGGAAGCGTGCGCCTTCAAGCGCGCGACCACCCACAGCGCATGCGAGTCCCGGGCGCGTTCCTGCGCCGGCGGCAGATTCAGGGACATCCAAATCACCGGCCGTTGCTCCGCCGGCGCCATCGGCGGGAATTCGAATCCACGCGGCATCACGCCGGCTATCGTGAAGGCTTCATCGTCCACCTGGATCTGCCTTCCCACTACGCCATGGTCGCCCCCTAACCGCTGCTGCCACCAGGTGTAGCCGATCAACGCCTGCCGCGGTCCGGTGCTGCGGTCGGCGCCGGATTCCATGGGGCGCCCCACGGCCGGGCTCGCACCCAGCAGACCGAAGAGGTTCGCCGAAACGCGGTGCCCGATTACCTCCTCCGCCCCTTCGCCGCCCGTGACGTTCACCTGGTGCGCGTA
>CAZARO010000523.1:0-4805 GCA_964487165.1 uncultured Solibacteraceae bacterium
CGCCGGTGGAGGAATTGCGGCCCTTGCGCCCGGACGTGCTGCTGAAAAATTTGCGGGAGCTGCGGCTGTGGATGGTGGAGACGGCGATATGACTACCTTTGGCGTGATCGGCGGCTACGGGGCTACCGGAAGCGCGGTGGTGTCCGAACTGCGGAAGTCCGGCGAGGGGGAAATACTCATCGGTGGACGCGACGCGGCGAGGGGCACGCGGGTGGATGTGCTCGATGAGAGATCGCTCGACGATTTCTGCCGGCGTTGCTCGATTATCGTCAATTGCGCGGGACCGGCGATGATGCTGCGCGATCGCGTGGCCCAAGCCGCGTTTCGGAGCCGCTGCCACTACATCGACCTCGCGGGCTTATCGTTTGTGAAGGAGGCCATGCTTCCGCGGGAACGGGAAATCGTGGATTTAGGCCTGTCGTTTGTGGTTTCGGCTGGATGGACGCCGGGCGTTACCGAGCTTCTGCCAGTGTACGCGTACACTCAGGCGCGTGCTCAAATGGATTCGGTCGAGAGTTTGTCGGTGTACTTTTCCGACTCCGGCGAGTGGTCCGAGAACGCCATGCGCGACGGCGTCTGGCACCTGCGCCGGGGAGGAATGCCGAAGCCCGGTTACTTCCACAAGGGGAACTGGGTCGCCGCGAAGATGTCCGGGGCTTCCCGCAAAGTCGACTTGGGCGATCCTATCGGCCAGGGGCGTTTCAGTCTCTACTCCATGCCGGAGATGGACGATGTCGGCCGCCGGCTCAAGGACTGCGACGTTTTCGCCTACACTTATCTGGCCGGCTTTCGAAATGCCGTAACCGCCATGACCGTCGCCCTGCTGCCCCTTTCGGAAAAGGCGGCCGTTGAGCTGCTCCGCGGCATCTTCCGGCGAAACCGCCTGCCTGTGCAAGGCTTTGTTGTGGCTCAGGCACGAGGACTTTCTCAGGGCCGGAGCACGGTGCTCGACTGCCGGATCGTATTCCGGGAGCATCGCGATTACTGGATCAACGGGGTTGTGCCGGCGCTGCTTGCCCGCCTGATTTCGCGGGGCAAATGCGTCCAGCCCGGAGTCCACTTCCTGGCTGACGCCGTGGATCCGGTGATGTTCGTGGGGGAACTGCGAAAGCTTGGTGTGGAACAGACGGAATCGAATTCTTGAACGGGTTCAAAAACTCCTTGACAGTCTCGCCATTCGCAGCCATACTAAAATTGAACACGTTCAAATATGGCGTTCGCTCTACGATTGCTGCTGGCCTCGCTCGGAGGGATCTTCCTCTTCAAGGCCATCGCGTTGTTATCGCGCCGCCGCCCGAAAGGAATCGGGTTGGTGCTGTTCCTGCTCGGCTGGCCGGGCGTGATCCCCGATTGCTTCAGGGAGCGGCGGCCGGCGCAAATTATCGATCCCGCACGCTTTTTCGCGGCGTGGGCACGGATGGGCCTGGGCGCGGCCTCCGCATTGCTACTCGCTGTCTACGCACCGCATATTCCAGACCGGGCTCTTGGACTTGCCGGCATCGCGGCGATTCTCCTGACCCTCCACCTGGGTATCTGCGATGTGCTCCCTTGGATGATCCGCTGGGCCGGATTTAGCGCGCCTTTGCTGTTCGATCGCCCTTGGGCCGCCCGTTCGCTCGCTGAATTCTGGAGCCGGCGCTGGAACCTGGCATTCGTCGAAATGAATCGGCATTTCTTTTTGCGGCCCCTGTATCGCCATCTCGGCAAGAGTGGCTCGCGATTCGCTCTCTTCGCGCTCTCGGGTGTGCTGCATGAGCTGGCAGTGAGCTTCCCGGCGGGCGGCGGATGGAGCTTGCCGCTCGGTTATTTTCTGCTGCAAGGCGCTCTGGTTGCCGTCGAAGAGCGGTTCCGTATTGTCAGCCGTGCCTGGACCTGGTTTTGGCTGATCGCTCCGGCGCCGTGGCTCTTCCACGAGCCGTTCCGGCGTACGCTGATCGTTCCCTTCTATCGATGGCTACACGCGCTGATCGCCCAAAACACGTTCGAGTGGTATCTATCGCACGCGCTCTACGCCGCCGCTATTGGCCAGATGGTGATTCTGATCGCCAGCTTCCAGGCGCCGGTCCGATTGGGCTGGAGGGACGATATCCCGAAGCTCACGAGGTTCAATCAGAAGATCTTCTGGTTGTATGGGCTCTATATTCTGCTCTGCATCGTGAGCTTCGCCGCGCTGACTTGGCGCCTGCATGACGAGTTTCTGGCCGGTGAACCGGCGGCGCGCTGGCTGGCCGGTTTCATCGCCGTTTTCTGGACGATCCGGGTGAGCGCCGATGTTTTCTGGTACGAACACTGCGACTGGCCTCAGGGGAACGCGATGGTTACCGGCCATACATTGCTGACCAGCCTCTTCTGCTCGCTGGCAACAATCTACTGGATCGTCGTGTTTCTGCCGTCACAAAGTCCGGCGCCATTCGGTTAGGCCGGCGACAATCACTCGTTCCAACCAGGCAGCGAAGCGCTCCTGAGCAGTTGCGGCGGCCTCCTCATAATTGACCTGAAAGGTTCCTGTGGGCAGGAGACTTGGCTGCGAACCATGGGCGGTTAAATACGCGACTACGCTGATAATTCCCCGGTTTCGGGGGCCGACAGATTGGAAAGAGATGCTGAGAGTGGTGACGGTACCAGCCGACAGAACCAGGTTAACTAGCGCATTGTATTCCGCAAAATCGGGCGTCGGGATAGCTCGGGATACTGCCGCTTGGCGAACGTTGTCGAACCCGTCTTCTGGGCCGCCACCCGCCCCGAAGCTAAATCCCCTCGCGGAACCGGCGATCTGCGCCGTCAAGCTCCGTGCGATCTCGTGGACGCGCTTCAGAGCTAAGCTAACAAGCGTATCCGCGGTCTTCTTTGCCTCAAGCCATTCCGCTAGCGGAAGCTGACCGCGCTGCAATAGACGATCCCGCGCGGCGGCGATCGCCTCTTCTGCGGATTTGGCCGGTTTCGTTTCGTACGCAATGTCCGTTGCCTGAATCAGCGCCGTTCGTTGTGCCTCGACAAACATGCTCACAAGCGGCCGCAAGTCCCTTCGGTCGGCAGCTTCCGATACATCGATATAGCGATTCCAGTCGTCACGCTTGATAATCAGCGGGAACCAGCCAGCCTTGATGAAGACGAGAGTGGCGAGAGCCCGCGCCACCCGGCCGTTCCCGTCCTCAAAGGGATGAATCTGAGTAAAGCGGTGGTGCAACCAGGCCGCTTCCACCTCGACAGGTATGGACCGGGTCCGGTGCTCCCGATACATCAGGATCAGACGATCCATTTCCGAATCGACGTGTTCCGGAGGGCAGTACTCATGGACGAGACCGTCCGGGCGAGTCGGGCTATTGGAGGCCATCTTATATTTGCCCTTCTCCAGTTTCTTCTCAAACGCCCGACCGAGTTGGTCGACCGTATATGTTTCGACATTTCGCAACAGCGCGGCGTGCAACTCCTTCACATAGCTTGTCGAGAGTTCGCGTTGTCCTCCGACGAAGTCGAACATCCCCTCCAGGGCATCGTAATGGTCCTGGATGAGCCTGGCGACGAGTACGTTGTCGAGATTGCTGGCACCATACGGAATCAGGGCAGCGTCGATGCCTCTGTCGATCAGAGTTCGGGTTACGCCACGGTCAAGTGTGTAGGCTTTTTCGATTACGCCGGTCTCGATGGACCATTCACGGCGCAATCGCTTGCTGAATTCATCCAGAGTCTGGAGTTCGGTCAATTCGCTTTTTTGCCTGGTCCAGATGCGCCAGAGAGACTCCATTTCCCCATCGGTCAGATTCTTGGGGTCGGCTTCCAGATCTTCGATGGGGTGCCAGGAGTAGGCGGCGGGCATTGCTACTCTTCGACGCTGAGTTCCACCCACCCCGGCAGCGTGGCGGGACGATTCCCTATGAATACGATCTTGCGCGTCTTGGGGAACGGCAGATTGGTGGCCAGCGCGCGATTGTAGATCTGGTATTGTTCCAGTATCTGCCGATAGTCGGCGTTGGTGGTGTCGAGCCAGGCGCTCTTCATGGTGAGACCGCCGCCCCATCCCATGGGGAAAATGCACGCGCCTTTCTGGCGAGCCTCGGCCAGTTTCTGCTCCAGTTCTTCCAGATTTTTATCCAGCAGACCCATCCCGGCCCACGAAGCGTACTGTCGCTGCAGGGCCAGCAGCCCTTGCGCGTACACGTTCACCGACTCGAAAATGCGCCCGCGGCTTACTTCCGGCCACCGGATGGAGCGCCGCACTTCGGGCTGTTGGAAGAACGTCTTTTCGTCCCACACGCCGCCGAACGCCGTCCCCGGGACGGCCATTTCAGCGAACGCCGGGGTGCTATCGTCGGGGCGGGCGCCGTCCACGGTGCCGCGCGGACTCTGCTTCCAGCCGAGCGTGAAGTTGGCGCCGCGCGGCTGCAGCGTCGAGGTCCGCAGCAGGTAGACTTTGAAACTGGAGTTGGCGATGGGGGCGGAATCGCCCGCGCTCACGAAGCGCATCCGGTTGGTGCCGGCCGGCCCGAGGGCGTGCTCTTCCACCGCTTCGGCGGGCCTGCGGGGCGGGCGCTCGGTCTTCACACGGTTGGCGACGTCCTGCAGCATGCCGTCGCGCCAGTTGGCGAACACCATGCCGGTGCGCAGCGCGCCCTTGATGGCGGTGCCGGGAAGATACGGCCCGGACGCGCCGGCGGCGAATGTGGGGATATGCAGACTATCGCCGGCCGCGCGGTTCCAATAGACGGAATAGGCGGCGTTCTCGAAGGGGATGCGGCGGCCGGCAAAGTTCTGCGCGAATCCGCCCCAGGAGGCGAAGTCCAGCTTCTCGGCGTTCTTGAGCTGCG
>CAZARO010000524.1:0-4802 GCA_964487165.1 uncultured Solibacteraceae bacterium
GGTCTTCCTCGATATCACCGCCTCGAGCGATGCCCGCGAGATCATGGCTGACGTGGTGGCGCGCACCGCGCGCAAGGTCTTCATCCCGTTGGCGGTGGGCGGCGGTATCCGCGCCGTGGCCGACGCGCGGCGCATCCTGCTCTCCGGCGCCGATAAGGTCTCCGTCAATACCGCGGCCGTTCGCCGTCCTGAGCTGATCGGCGAGCTCTCGCAGGAATTCGGCGCGCAAGCCGTGGTGCTGGCCATCGACGCGCGGCGGCACAGCGGCGGCGGCTGGCACGTCTACACGCGCGGCGGCCGCGATGACGAGGGGCTCGATGCGGTGGCCTGGGCGGCGCGCGGCGAAGAACTCGGCGCGGGCGAGATTCTGCTCACTTCCATGGACACCGATGGCGTCCAGGACGGCTTCGATTGTGCCCTGACGGCCGCCGTGTCGCGTGCCACGCACGTGCCCGTGATCGCCAGCGGCGGGGCGGGGAAGCCCGAGCATTTCGTCCGCGTGCTCACTGAAGGATGTGCCGACGCCGCCCTCGCGGCCTCCATTTTCCACTACGGAACTTACACCGTGAACCAGCTCAAAGAGGAGTTGGACCGGCGCGGTATTCCGGTGCGGATAGCCCCATGATCATCCCCTGCATCGACCTCATGGACGGCAAGGTGGTGCAACTCGTGCAGGGCCGCGAGAAGGCGCTCGAGGGCGATTCGCCCGAGGAAATGTTGCGCAAGTTCGCCGCCTTCCCGGAAATTCAGGTGATCGATCTCGACGCTGCCATGGGCCGCGGCTCCAACGGCCACCTGGTTCGTTTTCTGGCGTCGAACGCTAAAACGCGCGTCGGCGGCGGTGTCCGCAGCGTGGAACGCGCGCGGGAACTGCTCGGTCAGGGCGCGCACCGCGTAATCGTAGGGACGGCGGCGTTCGGCCCGTCGGGCATCGATACCGCGTTTCTGGCCAGCCTCGACCGCGATCGCCTGATCGTGGCGCTCGATTCGAAAGACGGCCACATCGTAGTAAAAGGCTGGCGCGAATCTACCAATCTAACCGCGGAGGCCGTGCTCCACGAATTAGAGCCCTACTGTTCCGGCTTCCTCTGCACGTATGTCGATAAGGAGGGCATGATGCAAGGTACTGACCTCGCCTGGTTCCGCCGCCTGCGCGCGGCAACTTCGCTGGAACTTACCGCCGCGGGCGGCATCACCACTCTCGAAGAGATCCGCGCCCTGCAGGAAATGAACGTCCACGCCGCGCTGGGGATGGCAATTTATACCGGGAAACTAAGTCTGGAGGAACTCGCGTGACGCTACTTAGTCCCCACTACTAAGATCGTGAACGAATCGGGTACCATTGCGCCGCGGCCGCGGCCGCCCTTGGGAGCATCCGGCGGAGGCTGCGGCGCCGGGGCCGTCTCCGCGGCGATCATGAGCACGCGATTCGTCTTACCGTCGAGCGTCAGCGTCTTGGCGCCGCGCATGGTCGCGACGTTCTGTTCCACCGAAAACTTGGTGGCGCTCTCTTCCTTGATTACCGTCAGCGTGCCGTCGCCATTGGAGCTGAAAGCCTCCATGGTCGCGGGATTGAAAGTCGCGCCGTCGGTTCCAGTGCCGATCGGTAACGTAGCGAGAACCTTGCCCGTGTCGGCGTTGAGAATCACCATCACCGCCGGCTCGTGGCACGAGGCGAAGAGAATTCGATTCTTGGGGTCGAACGCCAGTCCGCCCGGCCCGCCGCCCTTACCGTCGAGTCCATAAGTGGCAGTTACTTTGAGCGCCTTAGTGTCCACGGCCGCGATCGAGTCCTTATCTTCCAGGTCGATCCACATATGGCCTTTTCCGTCGCTGGCGGCCTGCTCCGGCGCGCCGCCCAGGTCGAGCGTACCCACAATCGAGCCGTCCTTGGTGTCGATCACGGTCGCGTTAGGCGTGCGATGGCTGAAGATCCAGACGTGCTGGTTGAACGGATCGAAAAGGATGCCGTCGGGGCCGCCCTCCACCGCGATGGTCTTGATGGGGGCCAGGGTTTTGGTGTCGAACATGGTCACCGGGTTGCTGCTGGCGAAGCCGTGCCCGGTCTTGGGGTCAACCGCCACGCCGCGCGCATTCACGTTCGGGATCTCGCCCAGAAGTTTCAGCGAGTCTAAGTCATATGCCGAGATTCGGGGGTTAGTGGCGGTGCGCGGGACATATAACTTGCGCCCATCGGAATCGGCGTAGACATAGTCGAACCGGCCCTCACCGCCGACCCGCGCTTTCTGCAGTACCTTGTTCGGCCCGGAGTCCTGCGCCGCGCCAATAATCGCCAAGCTCACTACTAATATCGCTCTTTTCATATGCTCTCCTCACGTTCACGATTCAAACGAAACCCGGCTTGGCACCTTATTGCGGTGGGTGATGCGGGAAGTTCCCTTCGAGCTGAGAAACGCGCTGCCGGTTGGATTCCGCGAAGCCGTAAAATGCCTTCAGGACCTCGGTGTGCGCATCGCGGACGGGCTCGATGATCCGCGCCTCAAGGTCCTCGATGTCGCCTTTCGTCGCCGGTGTGTTGCGGTCGTTTTCCATTGGTCGTTCCTTTCGATTCTACGCCAAAAGTCGCCCGCGGGCCGCGCGCCGAAGAGCCGGGGGTATGACAGTATCTCCTTATTGGTTGAGTCCGGCAGCGGTCCAGGCGTCGAAGCCGCCCGAAAGGTTGCGGAATTGCGTAAAGCCGGCCGCCTCCAGCACGCTACAGGCGATGGTGCTGCGATATCCGCTCTTGCAGTGAACCGCAAGCGGCGTGTCACGGTCCAGCGAAGATACATTCAGGCGCAGGCTGTCGAGCGGGCGCAACACCGCGCCGGGAATGTGGCCGGTGCCCCATTCCCTCTGGGTCCGCACGTCGATGACGGTGAATTCGGAGCGGCGGGCGTGGAGATCCCGCGCCGCGATTTGCGGCGTAATCGAAAGCTCCAGATCGGCATCGTCCCATCCGGCAATGCCGTCCTGCAGCACCCCCTGCACGCGTTCAATCCCCACGCGCGCCAGGCGCAGGCGCGACTCCTCGGCGGCGTTGGGATCTTCGGCCACCAGGATCAGGTCGCGATCCAGGCCGATCGTCACCCCCGCCCAGGCGGCGAACTGGCCGCCGAGCCCAATCTGCAGCGATCCGGGCACATGTCCGGCCGAGTACACCGTGCCGGGGCGCGTATCGAGCACCGTGACGCCCTGCTGCTGGCGGGCGCGCACTTCCCGTGGCGATAGCATGGCCAGCGGCGGCAGGCTATCGAGCGCCGGTGCGCCGTGCCGGTTGACGTCAACGTCGCGCTGGAAATACTCCGGGCGCGCCGGCAGATCCTGCGTCATCATCGCCACGAAAGCCTCGCGAGCCATGGGCTGTACGGCATAATTGGTGCCGCGTTCGCGGCCGATGGTGGAGCTGCGGTCGACCCCGATATTGCGGCCGCAAAGGGAGCCGGCGCCGTGGGCCGGGTAGACCATGACGTCGTCGGGCAGGGCCAGCAGCTTGCGGTGCAGGCTGTCGTAGAGCAGGCCGGCCAACTCCGCCGGCGTCTTGCTATCGCACAGATCGGGACGGCCCACGTCGCCGATGAACAGGGTGTCGCCGGTGAAGACGGCCACGGGTTTCGAGCCATGCTCGCGGTCTCTAACCACCACGGAGACGCTCTCCAGCGTGTGGCCGGGAGTGTGCAGAAATTCGATGCGGCACTGCCCGAAGTCGATGGAATCGCCGTCGCTGACGGGGCGATGGGCGAAGGTGGCTCCCGAGCCTACGCCGAGGTAGATGGCGGCGCCGGTTCGCTCGGCCAGTTCGCGATGGCCGGAAACGAAATCGGCATGCAGGTGCGTCTCGACGATGTGGGCGATGCGCAGGCCCAGGCGGGAAGCGGTCTCGAGATACACCTGAACGTCGCGCTGCGGGTCGATCACTGCGGCGATGCCCTCCGAGCCGATCAGATACGAAGCGTGGGCCAGGCAGCCCAGGTAGAACTGTTCGAAGATCATGCGTTCGCAGCGCGCCCTGGCGCCGTATTGGTTAATATAGCGCGGGTTACGGACGCGGCGGAGAAAGAAATGGTCATTTTCGGGTGGGCGGTGTTCACGGCGCTGGCGGCGAGCGCGCCTTCGGATGTGGCGGGCATCATGGCGCGGGTGGCGGCCAACCAGGAAAGCGCGCGCGACGCCCGCCAGAACTATGTATATCGGCAGGAGCAATTGGTCCGCATGCGCCGCGGTAACGGCAAGCTGGCGCGCGAGCAGCGCGCGGAATATGTGGTGACGCCGGGGAAAAAAGGGATGGAGAAGCAGCTGGCGAAGTTCGAAGGCAAATACGAATTCAAGGGTAAGTACGTGCCGTATGACAACCCGGACTATCGTTACAAAGATCTCGACCTGGACGGCGACCTGATTCACGACATGGCCGACGACATGATGAACGACGGGAAATCGCGCGACGGCATCGGGCACGATCTGTTTCCCCTGACGGCCGAGGAGCAGAAGAAATACGACTTTCGCCTGGCCGGTACCGAAGTCTATCGCGGGCGCCCGGTCTACCGCGTGGCTTTCCAGCCGCGCCGCGGCGCCTCGCACGATGAGGACGACCCCACCTGGAAGGGCAAGGCGCTCATCGACGCGCAGGAATATCAGCCCGTGATGGTGGAGACGTCGATGGCGGAGAAGATTCCGGCGTTAGTGAAGGTGCTATTGGGAACGGACATCAAGGGGCTGGGATTCTCGGTGGCGTACCGGAAATTCGGCGAGGGCGTCTGGTTTCCGGTGAGTTACGGCGGCGAGTTCGAAGTGCGGGGGTTATT
>CAZARO010000525.1:0-4795 GCA_964487165.1 uncultured Solibacteraceae bacterium
GCCAGCGGAATGCCGGCCGCGAATCCGCCCGCCACCTGCCACATTCCCTGCCGCAACACCAGGCCGAAGATGTCGCGCCGCGTCCCACCCATCGCCATGCGGATGCCGATCTCCTGTGTGCGCCGGCTGACCGCGTGGGCCACCACGGCGTACAGCCCCACCCATGCCAGCACCAGCGCGATCCCAGCGAAAATCGCAAACAGCTTGCCGAATGCCGTCACGTTCAGGCGCTGCCGGTCGATGCGGCCGTCGAGAGAGATCACATCCTGCGCCGGCAGGTTCTGGTCAAGACTCTGCACGGTGCGCCGGAAGGCCTCTGTGAGCGTTGCCGGCGGGACGGCGGTGCGCGCGATCACGTAGACGGAGTTTAACGGGTTCGCGTCGTAAGACAAATAGATCAGCGGAGTCCGTCCGAACGGGCGCATAAGATCCTGCTGGATCTCCGGCGCCACGCCAATTACCTCCAGCCAGGGCTGGAAGCCGTGGCGGCCGGACAGGCGCAGCCGCTTTCCCAGAGGATCTTTTCCGGGCCAGAACTTCTCCGCGAAGCTCTGGTTGACGATTACCTGCGATGCGCCTTCGATCTCCGATTCGTCGAACCACCGGCCCCGCCGCAGGTGCGCGCCAAGGGCCGAAAAGTAGCCGGCGTCAACCACCAGGGCGTCAATTTCGCCCACATAGTGGGAGCCGGCGCCCTCTACTTCCCCCCGCCGGTCATACCACCCCGACACCGGCAAATTGGAGGTAAGAGCCACCGATCCTACTCCCGGCAAACTGGCGAGTTTAGTCTTGAGCTGGCGGTAAAAGCTTCGCACGCTGTCTTCCGATGCGTATTTCGTCTCGGGCAGGCCGAGCCGCATGGTCAGCACGTTCGACGCATCGATGGACATGGGCGCGTTGTAAAGGTTCACGGTGCTGTGAATCATTAGCCCGCCGGCCGCCAGCAGAATCACGCAGAGCGCCATCTGGAAGCCCACCAGCACACCCGCCAGTTTCCTGCCTCGCGGACCTTCGGCGCCCCGGCCGCCGTCCTTAATAGCAGCGATCACGTCGACCTTGGCCAGTTGCAGCGCGGGCGCCAGCCCGAAGAGAATGCCCGCGCCGATGGAGATCGCCGCCAGGTAGGTGAAACTCCTCGCATCCATCGAGAAGTGCACCCAGGAGGGAGTGTGACCCTGGGTAGTCATGTTTTCGAACCACCGTAATCCCGCCAGCGCCACCAGCCAGCCCCCGACGCCGCCGGCGGCGGAGAGCAGCACGCTTTCCACCAGAAGCTGACGAACGATGCGGGCGCGCCCCGCACCGATGGCGATGCGGATCGAAATCTCGCGCCCCCGCGCTGCCGCCCGCGCCAGCAGGAGGTTGGCGACGTCCGCGCAAACAATCAGCAGTACGAACCCTACGGCGAACACCATGGCGATCAGAATCGGCCGCATGTTGTAGACCCCGATCATCTCGAGGAAGGGCCGCACTCGCACTGCCGGACCGTTCAGCTTGCCCGCGATAGCGCGCCGCGCGACGCCATCCACCTCGCTTTGCGCGGCGGCCAGTGTGGCGCCATCGGCCAGGCGGCCGAAGACCAGAAGGCCGCTGCGGATAGATGCGTCGGTCAGGTCCCGCACAGTGAGCGGCGTCCAAAGGTCCGTGTCCTCCGGGAACTGCGCACCAGGCGGCATCACTCCGGCCACCACGTGGTCGACACCGTCGATGCGCACGGCCTTGCCCACGATTGACGGGTCTCCGCCGTAGCGTTGTTCCCAGACTTTGTGGCTCAGAATTACCACCGGCGGGGCGTCCGCGCGTTCGTCATCCGGTCCGAAGTTTCGACCCAGCAGAGGCTTTTGCCGCACCATGGCCCAGCCGCTGGCAGTCATCTGCACGCGCCAGAAGCGTTCCGGAAGAGCGTGCGCGTCGCTCACGTTGACGGCCGTGAAACCATAGGCCGCCAGGCTCTCCACGGTCTTCACCTGGTTCCGCAGGTTCAGAATATCCAGGGTGGGAGGCGAGCCAGGCTGTGAGCCTTGGTCGCCGCTCGCGACCCCTTCGCCGGGATGGAGCGCTACCACGCGATCGATGCGGTCGACGCCCATGTCGAAGCGCAGCGCGCTACTCACCACCGTGAAGACGGTCGAGTTCGCGCCGATTCCCAGGGCGAGCGCCACGATGGCAGCGGCGGTGACTAGCGGGCTATTTTTCAGGGTTCGCAAGGCGTAGTGGAGATCGTGCCACCAGGCCTCAAATGTGGCGAAGGCCCACAATTCGCGGCAGGCTTCCTTGAGCGCGGTGGGGTTGCCCAATCGCCGGCGCGCGGCCGCCGGATCGCCGCCCTGCTGTTCGTTCATGGCGAGGTGAAAGGCCAACTCGTCTTCCAGATCGCGGTCGAGCTGGCGGCGATGCCAGAGCGCCCGCAGGCGCTTCGCAAATCGGTTCATGCCGTCTCCATCACGCGCGCGATGGCTCGCGCGAGCTGTTGCCAATGGTCGGTTTCCTGGACGAGGGCCTTGCGGCCGCGGTCCGTCAGCTTGTAAAACTTGGCGCGCCGCTTGTTTTCCGACTGGCCCCACTCCGCGTCGATCAGGCCATCCAGTTCCAGGCGGTGGAGCGCGGGATAGAGCGATCCTTCCTCCACGCGCAGCACCTCTTCGGAAGTCTGTTGAATGGATTGCGCGATGCCCCACCCGTGCATGTCTCGGCGGGCGAGGGTTTTGAGGATGAGCATGTCGAGGGTCCCTTGGACCAACTCACCGCGATTCGGCTGTCCCATAGACGCTTGATAGGAGTATGCGCCGGGGCCGGCGCGGTGTCAAGCGCCCTTTGAGCGGAAGATTTCCGCGCCCTATTTCCGGCGAGTGGAGAGCTTACGCGCCGGATCGCCTTCGCCAATCCCGGACAGAACAACCGGCGCGCGGTCGGGAAACTCCGCGACCAGAGACAGGTTGCCGCCCATGGCCTCGACGGTCTGCCGCAGCGTCGACAGCAGGAGATCGCTACGTTTTTCGAGCCGCGAAACGCTATCCTGAGTCACTCCGAGTGCCTTGGCTACGCGAACCTGCGTGAGCTTGCGCGCGTGCCTGAGTTGACGCAAGGTCATCTGCTCGGCAATTAATCGGGCAGCGCGGGCGTCGACCTTCTTACGTTGCGCGGGGCTCAGTTTTTCGATAGTGTCATCCACATTGGTGGGCATAGTCATTTCCTTTCCTTCTTGAGCCGGGCCAAAATGGGCGTCGAAACGACTGTCTGCTTTCCGGATCAGCTCGCGATAGAAACGCTCCTCACCGACTCCCGACTTGTCTCCGGCGATCGGTAGAATCGCTTTGCGCCGGGTGTCGAAGGCGAAGGCCACTCTCCATTCGCTGTCGGCCGCGCCGAATCGCAGTTCCTTCATGTTGGCGTGACGCAAGCCGTTCAGAGTTTCGGCGCGGGGCCGCCCAGTTATTTCCAATCGGACATCCTCTTGTAACGCAAGGAATTCCGGCTTGGAATTCATCGCCGATCTCGACCACCGATCTCACCACCATAGTATGATGTGCATACCATATGATGTCAAATACATATCCAGACTTCTCCGATCCATCGTCGCTGTCACCCGATTTGACAATGGGCCCTCCGACCCCGTAAGCTAAATATTTTGTAACTGAAGAGTTGGAGACGTGTGTCAATGAGTACCGAGTTCCCCTCCAAGAATGGCATCGTGCGGCAGTGGCATGTGATCGACGCCCAGGAGCTGGTTCTGGGCAAGCTTGCCAGCAAAGCAGCTATGCTGTTGATGGGCAAGACGAAACCCAGCTATACGCCTTTCCTGGACACTGGCGATCACGTGATCGTCATCAACGCCGATAAGGTCCGTGTTACGGGCCGAAAAGAAACTGACAAAATTTATCGCCACTTCACCGGCTACCCCGGCGGACTGGTGGAGAAGAGCTTGAAGCGGGTGCGGGTGGAAAAGCCCGTCCGGCTGGTGGAGGATGCCATCTTCGGCATGCTTCCCAAGACCAAGCTCGGCAAACAGATGTATCGCAAGTTGAAGGTGTACGCGGGTGACAAGCATCCGCACGCGGCGCAGAAACCGGCCGCGTTGGCAGTGAAGTGAGCGGAGAGGTACAAGTTTAGTGGCAGCGACGATAGTGCAATATTTGGGTACGGGCCGCCGGAAGACTTCGGTGGCTCGCGTGTTCTTGCGGCCCGGCAAGGGCGAGATCAAAGTCAACAATCGCGCGTTTGAGCACTACTTTCCCACGGAGAGTGCGCGTGCCATGGTGCGGCAGCCGTTGGCGGCTACCGAAACCATGGAAAAGTTCGACATGTTGATTCTCGCGGACGGCGGCGGCGTCGCCGGCCAGGCGGGCGCAGCCCGTCTCGGCATCTCGCGGGCTTTGGTGGAGTTTAACGCAGAACTGCGGTCACGGCTGAAGAAGCTCGGCTTGCTCACCCGCGACCCGCGCCAGCACGAGCGGAAGAAGTACGGCCAAAAAGGCGCACGCAAGCGGTTCCAGTTCTCCAAACGATAGGTCTTATCCGTGGGAGCCACTCCCGGTCCCACGGCAACTACCGGATCCCGAACAGCATCCGCGGCACAAATATCGCTTTGGGCCGTGCGGCGGATGACGGGTATTCGATAAGGAGGTTTTTTTGCCCGCAATCTCGATGAAGGAATTGCTCGAAGCCGGCGTTCACTTCGGGCACCAGACCAAGCGCTGGAATCCGAAGATGAAGGAATATATCTTCGGCGAACGTAACGGTATCTACATCATCGATCTTCAGAAAACCCTGAAGATGTTCAAAGACGCCGCCCGGT
>CAZARO010000526.1:0-4794 GCA_964487165.1 uncultured Solibacteraceae bacterium
TGTCGATGGTCTTGGAGATCATCTTCTTGGCGTTGTCCACCACCACCATGGTGCCATCGTCGAGGTAGGCGACGCCCTGGTTGTACTCCTTGCCTTCTTTCAGGATGAAGACCCGCATGATCTCGCCGGGCAGCACGATGGGCTTCAGGGAGTTCGCCAGCTCATTGATATTCAGCACTTCCACGCCGTGAAGCTGGGCCACTTTGTTGAGGTTGAAATCGTTTGTAATTACCTTGCAGTCGTACACTTTGGCCAGCTCGATGAGCTTCATGTCGACCTCGCGCACCTGCGGGAAATCTTCTTCCACAATCTGTACCGTGAGGTGCGCCATTTTCTGCACGCGCTGCAGGATGTCCAGGCCGCGGCGCCCGCGGTTGCGCTTCATGGAATCGGCCGAATCGGCCACCAGTTGCAGCTCCCGCAGGACAAACTGCGGAATCACCAGCACGCCGTCCAGAAATCCCGTCTCGGCGATATCGGCGATGCGGCCGTCGATGATTACGCTGGTATCCAGGATTTTGTGCGACTTCTTGGATGACTTCTCTCCGCCGAAAATGCCGCCCAGTGCGGCCAGATTCAACATATCTCCTTTACTGGCACCGACAATCAGCCCGACATAGGTCATCAGCAGGAGCAAGGCCACCTGTAGGAACGGGGGCGCTTCCGCTTTGCTAAGTACCAGCGACATCAGGAAGGCTCCGACAATTCCCAGCACGGATCCGCAGGCCGCGCCGATCAGGCGTTTCAGGCTGATTTGTTCCAGGCGGATTTCGAAAAGAATGATGACAGCGCCCACGATGCATCCGGCACCCGCGGCGATCCACGGGGAAACTCCCATGGGATGAAGGAAGTATGCAGCGACGGCAAAGACCAGGACCAAAGCGGCGCGCACCAGAACCAGGTCAAACAAGATTGCACCCCCTTAGGGTTAATATAAGATCCGATACGACGGTTAACAGCAACTAGCATGGTTGCGCCAAGAGTATACCACTTTTAAGGCTTTCAGCTATCAGCTTTTAGCTCTTAGCTTTTGGAAGTTGTTGATTTATGGTTGGCAATGTGGGGCAGAATGGCATTCTGCGGCCGATTGGCAATCGACCGGGCGGGTTACCGACCCGCCGCAGGTTACCAACCTTCCCCACTTAGCTTCTTAACTTCTCGGAGTTTCAGACTCTATGGATTTGCGCTGAGGGAGTTGCCGAATTCGAAGAACCGCTTGCTTGCGCGCGCGGCTCGGATTGGCGTCTCTGTATTTGCCAGAGCCTACCGAGCCGCGACCGCGAGGGAGCGGTCGATCAGCCGAATATTGCAGCTACCTCAGCCGATAGCTGACAGCTTACTTAGCAACTCGTCCGCGTCCGCCCGTCCGAACACTATCGGCGGCTTGATCTTAATCACGTTGTGCAGCGGACCGTCGGTGCTTAACAATACACCCAGGTCCTTCATGCGGTCGACCGCTTCCGAGGCTTCGGACGCGGCCGGCTCGCGGGTATCGCGATCGCGTACCAGTTCGATGCCCAGAAAGAGGCCGTGACCGCGCACGTCGCCGATCAGGGGATGGCGCGCGGCCAGGTCGCGCAGGCCGGCCAGCAGGTAGTCGCCGGTGACACGGGCGTTTTCCTGCAAGCCTTCGTCGCGGATGACGTCCAGCACCGCCAGTGCGGCCGCGCAGGAGACCGGATTGCCGCCGAAGGTATTGAAATATTCCATGCCGTTAGCGAAAGAGGCGGCGATTTCGGGCGTGGTGACGACCGCCCCCATAGGATGGCCGTTGGCGATCGGTTTTCCCATGGTAACGATGTCCGGCACCGCGCCCTGCGTTTCAAACATCCAGAAATGCGAACCGGCACGGCCGAATCCGGTCTGCACTTCGTCCGCCACGCAAACTCCACCCGCCGCGCGCACCGCCGCGAACGCCTCGGCCAGATATCCCGGCGGGAAAATCACCTGCCCGCCGCAGCCGGATGCCGATTCGGCGAAAAACGCGGCCGGTCCGCCGGTCCGCTGGGCCGCTTCGGCCACATAAGAGGCGTAGCGCGCGCCGGCGCCGGGTCCGCTATGGGGTCCGCGATAGACATCCGGCAGCGGCATGATTTCCACGTGCCCGGGCTTTCCGCGGCCGCCTTTGCCGTTGAACTTATAGGGGCTGATGTCAACCAGCGCGCCGGTATTGCCGTGGTAGGCGGCGTCCAACACGAAGATGCCATCGCGACCCGTGTGGGCATGCGCCAGCCGCAGTGCGAGTTCATTCGCTTCGCTGCCGCTGTTGACGAGGTACCCCACGCTCAGCGGCGCGGGCAGCGTGGCGATGAGCCGCTCGATATATTCCGCCAGCAGCTCGTGCAGATAGCGCGTATTGGTATTGAGCAGCGCCATCTGGCTGGCGATGGCCGCATTCACACGAGGGTGCGAGTGGCCCACGTGCGCCACGTTGTTGACGCAATCGAGATACCGCCGCCCGCCGGCATCGTATAGATACTGGCGCCAGCCGCGGACGATGTGCAGCGGCTGGCTGTACGACAGACTCAGCGACGGGCCGAGCATGCGCCGGCGCGATTCCTCGATCGCCGCGGCGGTGCGCGCTCCGGCGGAGTATCCGCAGGTGCGGCGGAACACGTCCCGCGGCCAATCGGCGGGAAACGAAGCCAGCTTTTCGAGCAGTTCCCAGGCCGGCCGGTTACTGATGCTCAGATACTCATTGGCGGGCGCCTGGCCCGACTGATGGGCGGCGTAACATACGCTGGCGCACAGGCGCGCCGCCGCCAAAGGGTACAACGCGTCAGTCTCCGCCCGGCTCAACGGGCGCACCTGGTGATAGCCCGACACCACCGCCGCCGCGGCCGCGATGGGATCCTGCTTGCCGAGCATGGCATAGGCGAGGGCGATGGCCAGGTCGCAGACGGTGGCGGAATGGACTACGTCGCCGAAGTCGAGACACGAGACCACGCGCGACCCGGCGGCATCTACCAGGACGTTGTAATCGTTGGCATCGTTATAGATGACACTCGCGGGCAAGGTCTCCCAATCGAGTGCATGCCAGGCGTCCACGAAGGGCTGGAGCATCGCGCGGCGAGCCTCAGGGATCAAGTCGAGATGCCGCCAGGCCATGGAGGCGTGACGCAAATCCCAATACAGCTCGCGGTGCGCGGCGGGGTGCGAGAAACCGGCCAGCGCGAGATCTACGCGCGCCAGAGCCGCGCCCAGGGAAGCGAGCAGCGCCGCGGAGTGGGGCTTCACACTGGCCAGGCATACGCCATCCATCCAGGTAAGCAGGCGGACGAAGTAAGCCGCGCCCTCCTCATCGGCCACCGGCGTGATCGCGAGACCCGAGCGTGCCGTTACCAGACGCGGAAACTCGAGGCCGGTGTCGCTCGCGGCTAGCCATTCGAGGAGCCGGTTCTGCAGGTCCAGCACTTCCAGCGCCTCATCACGATTGGCGATCTTGAGAACGAATCGCGGGGCTCCATGGTGCAGCCCCGTGCCGTCGCGCAGGAGGAAGTTCTGGTCGCGTTCGCTGGGCAGCCGCTCGGCGGCCACCGTGAGGCCGTAAAGGTCGCGGGCGAGACGGACGGCGTCGCGATCGGTAAATTGCGGCGCGTTGCCGACGTGTACCTGGCCGGCGCTCACGGGAACAGGATCTCCACCGGCGCCGAGCGATCGCTCTCATTGACCGTGGCCGCCTTGTCGAACGCGCTGACGGCGTAACGGTAGGTCTTGCCGCGCTCCACCGTGGTATCGGAGTAGCTGGGCACCGCGTTGACGTCGGCCAGTTTCTGCCACGGGCCATTGCCCTCGGAACGGTAGACGCGGTAGCCGGCCAGATCGGGCTCGGTATCGGACTCCCACACGAGCGTTACGGAATTGACGGTCCGGTCGGCGCGCAGGCCGGACGGAACGGCGGGAGGGAACCGGTCGACCGGAACGAACGGACACTGCTGGCAGGCGCCCGAGATCTCGCTCTCCGCCATTTTCTTATTCCCCGCGTCGGCCAGCGCCTGCACCAGGTAGCTATAGGGCTTGCTGTAGTCGATACCGGGGTCGATCCATTCGTGCTCGGTGACGGTGGCGGCAACGGAGTATTCTTTTTCGTCGCCGACTCGCCGCAGCACGCGGAACTGATCGCCGCGCCCGGTCCAGGCGATGTGCTCTCCCGCAGCGGTGTCTGTGACCTCGGGGCGCGACGGCGTTTCGGGCGCCAGTATTACCGGCAGGGTCTCGAAACTAGACCAGTCCGACTTTTTGCCGTTGGCTCCAATGGAGCGCACGCCGATGGCTACCTGTTTGCCGATCCACTCCCCAGTGGGGATTTTGTAAGTGGCGATGCCGTCTTTGATTTCGGCCGGAGCGATCGGTTTCGCCTCGACGGCCCACGCTCCGGAGTCGAAAGGCGTGCTGGCCGCGCCGATGCGCAGATCGAGCTTCACCGATTTCTTGATGGGGAAATTCTCGGTGGTAAGAGTGGGCACGGTGCCATGGGCAATGATGATCGTGCCGCGCTGCACCGCCGCGAAGTCGGAGATTCTGGCAGGGACATTCGCCAGCGGCGTCATCGGGTACCCAATGTAGCCGCAGCCGGCGTTCAGCAAAACCGCGGCAGCGAGCGCAGCAATGTGGAGCAGGGTGGTAACCTGCCGACCGATTGGGGATCGGTCACTTGCTTCAGCCCGGCTGTGTACTGACGAGGCCGAGACCCCACTCGTCAGCGAACTCCGCCCTAACCGGGCTGACGCCCGGTTGCCGGGCTTTGGCCATTCATGCATGCAGTCGGCTAGAAGGGTGGGGCAGGCAATCGTG
>CAZARO010000527.1:0-4791 GCA_964487165.1 uncultured Solibacteraceae bacterium
CGACGATGTGGGCGCTGGTACAAGAGAGATTCGCATCCGGGACGCGAGCGGCATCTACCGTCTGATATACGTCGCCAAGTTCGGGAAGCCATCTACGTCCTCCATTGCTTCCAGAAGAAGACTCGGGTGACCAGACCAGCAAGCGGGACAAGGCTATTGCCGCGGCGCGCTATCGCGCCGTGGTCAGCGCGAGGAAGGAGAAGAAATGAAGATCGATACCGAAATCCGTCACGTCACAAGGCCGGGCGCAAACATCTTCCTGGAACTGGGTTTTGCGCCGGACGAGGCCAAACGGCTACAGGCTGCGTCTCGCAAAAAGATCAGTGACACGCTGCTGCTGAAGCGGCAACTTATGGAGGAGCTGTCTTTCTGGATTGCGAAACATCACTTAAAGCAGGCCGAAGCCGCCGAGATTCTAAAGGTCTCGCGCCCGCGCGTGTCCGACGTGGTGAACAAGAAAACCGCCAAGTTCACCATCGATACGCTCGTGGAGATGCTCAGCCGCGTCGGCAAGCCAGTCAAGCTGGCAATCGGTTGACCAGATGACACCCTCGTGCGGGGGCGCTCCATCTTTGCCCCCGCGCGCCGGTAAGGTTCGTCAGCGGTCTACTTCCCGGTCGCCTGAGTCAGATCCAGCAGGCCGTTCACGATCGCGTTCTCCGCGCATCCGGGCTTCAATCGCGACCCCAGCACCTGGAAGGTGTACGCGCCGAATGCCGTATCGTTGGGGATGTAGCCGGAATTCGCGGCCCCATTCGCCAGCGTGACCAGCATGGTGTCCGCCACTGGTGAGCGATCCTTGAACTTCAGTCCGATGGGGCTGTAGATCTCTGCGTCCGCCGATCCTACAGCCACCTCGCCGATGCGTAGCATGCCCAGCCGGATGCTCACCGGGTCTCCATCTTCGTATGTGCCCGGGGTCCCTTCGCGCGCCGTGTCCAGCCGCCGGCGGCCGGGGCAGGTGACGGTGGTCTGCGCGGCGGCGATGCGCGGGCTGCTCTCCAGGCGCGTGGTGTTCGTCATCACGCGGATGACTTCCTCGCCCAGAATTACGCCCTCGCTATCCATCACGCGCTCCAGGGCATCGCGAACCTTGGGATCGAGCGGCACCGCGGGAACTTTTCCGTCGCGCACCGGCGCCTCCACGGCTTCGCGCGTCAGCACGTTGCCGGTAATTTTCACGCCGCTGCGCGAGGCCAGGACGTTGGTGGCGGCGCGCAGATACAACGGGTTCTGATCGCCCGAGGCGCCCTGCGCAAAAACGGCCACGATCTTGTCGTCGTAGGCCTGCTCCACGTATCGCGAGGTGGCCCCGGCAAAGTCGGCGCTGGTGAAGCCGGCCAGATAGCCGTTGACGGGATGCATCGCATAATCCATGTAGACGGCGATGGGGTCTCCGGCGGGCGAAGTAAATTTGATGACGGCCACCGTTTTATCGGACGGCGCATCGAGATTCGGGGCCTGCGTCCAGCGGTGCGTCTCGGTATCGACAGCATCGCGGTTCACGTTCAGATAGGAGAATCCCTTGCCGAATCCCACGCGCGCCGGCTGCAGCTTCGCCTTGGCTTGGCGCACGGCATCGAGCATCTGCGCGACGATCGGGGGAGGCGGCTGATTGGCGTCGGCGCCGGGCCCTCCACCGCGCGGGCCGCCGCGGCCGGGGCCGAAATTGGGCATCCCGCCGCTATGCGTGTGGGTAGCCGACATCACCACGTTCTGAATCGGACAGTTCAACTCGGCGGCAATCTGCTTCGAACCAGCCGTCCAGGCCGCCTCGCCCAGGCCGCCCTGGTCGGCGCCGATGAGAGCCGCCCGGGCAGTGCCGTTATCGAGCACGATCGCCCGGACGTACAGACGTTCATGCTCATATTTGCCTGTTGGAGGGCTGGCCGGGTCGGCGGGACCCGTGATGTCGACGCGCGCCGCGCCGACGCGCAGAGTTCCCTGCGCCGCCATCTGGCTGGCAGCCGCCGCGAACAGGATCGCGGCAATCGTCATTCTCTTTAGTCGCAAGATCTTTCTCCCATTGTTCATTGGACTCGCATAGCCCTGCCGGGCGCAAGTCAGCTACGGAATCGCCTCGGTAACATCCCGGTAGCGACAGCTAATCGCAATTCGCTCTTTAAGATAGGCGCTGGATTTTGGGGAGTATAATACCTCCAGAGGATTCGGCGAAGGTCCGGCACCATGGAACAATCCCCAAGGAGCGGCGTGGATAGCCTGGAACCGCGAGCGGTGCTGGAGCAACTGGAACGCGTTCTCACCAGTTCGCTCTTCCGCAACAGCAAGCGCTATCCCGCCATGCTTCGCTACGTGGTGGAGCGGACCCTGGACGGTAAGACTCGCGATCTCAAGGAGAGAACCGTCGCCGTCGAGGTCTTCGGCCGAGCCCTGGAATATGACCCGTCGACGGACCCGGTGGTTCGCATCTCGGCCGCCGAGGTGCGGCGGCGTTTGGCGCAATATTATCAGGAGCCGGCGCATGCCGAGGAGATCCGCATCGATCTGCCGGTTGGATCCTACGTGCCGGAATTCCAGCTGGCCGCACCCAGACTACCTTGCGTGCCCCCCGAAGTACCAGCGCCGGCGCCGGTATTCCGCCCCTGGCGTGCCCGCCGCTGGTCTCTGCCGGTCGCCGTTACGTCCGGGCTAGTAGCCGTGGCGGTCGCCTGGACGATCTGGCGCGGGATGCCATCGGAATTGGACAGCTTTTGGGCGCCGGTCGTCGTTCCCGGAAGCGACATTTTAGTTTGCGTGGGCGCCGCGGGCGTGCCGGCGCGCTCGGCGGACACGGACTCAGCCGGAGGCAGCCGGCGCGGCCGCATTACCTGGCCCGATACGCTTACCATGGCGCGGCTTACCGGGTTCCTTCAGGCGAAAGGCGTAGCTGTGCAGTTCTGCCGCGAGGACCAGGCGACGTTCAGCGACTTTCAATTGTCGCCCGCGGTCCTGATCGGTGGGTTGAACGACGAATGGGCGCTCCGCCTGATGGAAAGCATGCGGTTTCAGTTCCGGCGCGAAGGCTCTGTCTTCTGGATTGCGGACCGCGACCACCCGGAATCGCGCGATTGGCGAATCGAGGTTCCGGACATTTCGGATGGCGAACGGCTGCCGCTGAAACGGGATTACGCGGTGGTCTCGCGGGTTCACAATGCCCGCACGGGGCGAATTACCATTACGGTCGCCGGCCTGTGGGGAACCGGCACCATCGCCGGAGGTAAATTCCTCACGGATCCTGCCTATCTTCGGGACGCCGCCAGGAGGCTTCCTTCCGGCTGGCAGAGGCGCAACCTTCAATTCGTTCTCGGGACCGAGGTGATCGAGGGCAATCCGGGTCCGCCGCAAGTCCTGTCCAGCGCGGTGTGGTAGGGTCGACATAATAGGCGGCGAGGACGTTCTTATGTTAGAAACGATTGTGCCAATCGAGGAGTACTTGTCGACCACTTACCGTCCCGACGTAGACTACGTGGAGGGTCGCCTCGAGGATCGGAACAGGGGCGAAAGGGAACACGGAGAACTGCAGGCAAGGATCTGGCACCTCTTGAAACGGCATCGCGCTTGAGGGTACCCGACATCTTCGCTTGTGACAAGAAGCCGGAAGAATCGATTTTCACCCGGCCGCCCGCTCTGTGCGTTGAGATACTGTCGCCAGGGGATCGGATGAGTCGCATCATGAACGTGGTGCGCGACTATCTCTCCATGGGTGTCGACGGTTTGGGTGCTTGACCCGCTGGAGAAGAAGGCATACGTCGCCGAAGGGGCACTGTCGCTACGTGAGGCATCCGGATCGATTGCAGCCGCTGACGGACGGGTGGCTCTCGAACTTGATGAAGTATTTTCCGATGCCGAGTTGATATAAGCATCGGATCCTCCGGACATACGCCAGCAGGCGTTATAATGGCTTGCGCAACGGTCTCGTGGAGGATATATCGCGATGCAAATCACCTGGCTGGGACACGGCTCCTTCCAATTTCGGCTCCCCTCGGGCGAAGTCATTCTGATGGACCCGTGGATCGAGGGCAACCCCGCATTTCCCAAAGCACACTCGATCGAACGCGTCGACACCATCTGCATCTCTCACGGCCATTTCGATCACATTCACGACACGCCGCCGCTAGCCAAGCGATTCTCGCCGGAAGTGGTTTGCATCTTCGAAACGGGAGTGTGGCTGGAATCGAAAGGCGTCAAGAATACGCGCGCCATGAATAAGGGCGGATCGCAGAAAGTGGGCGGCGTCACCTTTACCATGACCCACGCGGTGCATAGTTGCGGCATCCTGGACGACGGCAAGATCATTTACGGCGGCGAGGCTGCGGGCTACGTGCTGCACTTACCCGACGGCCGCGTATTGTACTTCGCCGGAGACACCAACGTCTTCTCCGACATGCAACTCATCGAGCAGATCTATCATCCCGAGTTGGCGTTTCTGCCTATCGGAGACCTCTACACCATGAGCCCGCGCGAAGCCGCTGTAGCATGCCGCATGCTGAAGGCCGCGAAAGTGGTGCCCATGCATTTCGGAACCTTTCCGCCGCTCACCGGCCGGCCCGAAGAATTGAAGACGCTGATTTCCGGCATCGCCACGGAAGTGTGGGCGCTGGAACCCGGCAAGACGGTCGAATGGTAGGGGGGGAAGCTGATAGCACCCTCACGCGCCTGCGGCGCAATTCATGGAGTCTGAAACTTTGAGAAGCCAAGTGGGGCAGGTTGGCAACCGGCGGGTTGGTAACCCGCTTGGCCGATTGCCAATCGGCCGCAGGATGCCATCCCAATGTCACTTACATTGCCGGA
>CAZARO010000528.1:0-1673 GCA_964487165.1 uncultured Solibacteraceae bacterium
ACATCTGCATCCAATCGTTGGAGACGATTCCCAGATGGTGGCGCAGATCGAAGAGGTGCCACCGGTCGCGCCCCAGAATGCGCAACGACCACGGTTCGGCTTTCAGGCGCGGGTACAGCTCGCGCGAGATCACTTTGATGAGCGTGGATTTTCCGGAACCGTTGGGCCCGAGGATGACGACGTGCTCGCCCTGCGCGATGGAAAGCGTGACGCCGTCGAGCACCACGCGCTCGCCGCGCTGCACCGTGACGTTCTGAAAATCGATAAGGGGGACATTGGACATGGACCTCATATTGTAAAGGGCCACGCCTGCCCGCTGCCGGCGGCCATCTGCTCATGCGCGGCTGCTCTGGCGAGCTACCGGCTTCGCCATTCCGTATCCTTCGTTCTTCCTGCCCACCCCTAATTCTTCACCGTAATAAACCCGCCCGCCGGGGTCGCGAAGCTGCCCAATGTCAACACCAGCGGGTAGTCTCCATCGGCGAGGGGCGTGGGAACCTGAATGTTGAGCTGGTACAGGCCCGCCGTGCCGGGCGATACTCCAGCGTAGAAGATGGCGCTCGGATCCAGATTGACCGTGCCCAGCGCTACCGCGGCAGTGTATATGCTCTGCGCGGATCCGGACGGCGGCGTGCCGGGCACCGCCGCGGGATTCGTGGGGCCGAACGACACCCCATAGACGGTCAGAATTTCACCCGGCTTGGCGGGCGTGAAGGTGACTCCGGATATCAATCCCGCGGCGCCGATATACGCTCCGGTGACTGCATCCACCGCCACCACAGGATTGCTGCCGTTGGCACTCTTGAGCCAGTAGAGGAACTCCGGAGTGGCCGCCAGGGTTGCCGCCGATTGCACCGCGCTCTGCAGCTCATTCGAGGCGCCGCAATTGCTGCGCACCTGGACGTTGACGCTGGCGTTCACCGGAACGGCCGGCACCTGGAAGTTGATCTGCGTGGGGCTGGCGAAAGTCACGAATGCCGCCACCCCGTTCACCATTACGCACACGCCGCCCAGTTCGGTGGGCCAGGGACCGGCCGGCGCTTGGGCGAACGTCCCAGCCGGGGCGAAGTTCGAGCCGAAAATGGTGGCGAATCCTCCCGGCGAAAGCTGCGTTACCGGAGGCGTGCTTCCGCCCGCGCCGATAATTCCGCCCGCGCTGATGGTGGGCAGCGGGATAGCGGAGATAGCCGTCAAGTTGAATTGCACCGGCGGTACTCCCGGGGCGCTCGCGGTAATCACCACCGGCCCGGGAGTGGCGCCCAAGGTCACGGCCACGGCGGCGTTTCCGCTGGCGTCGGTCGAAGTCATCGCCAGGCTCAGGGTGGCGCTTCCGGAAGTGACCGCAAACGTCACCGGAATTCCTGGAATGCCCACGCCGCCCTGGAACGTCAGGGTGACGATAAGAGGGCTCGGCAGCGTTGTTCCGGTGTCGCCACTCTGTCCGCTGCCGCTTGAGATAATCATGCCCGTCAGCGTGTCCGGCGTCAGCTTGCGCACGCGATTATTTAAAGTATCGGCCAGATAGAAATTGCCGGAGGCGTCCAGCGAGAGGCCCGAGGGTGCGCTCATGGTGGCGTTCGGCGCGAGCCCGCCATCGCCGCTGAAACCGTCGGTGCCCGTGCCCGCCAGAAGCGTCGTGAGGCCGGCCGGCGTCGTCTTCGTCACCACGTCGG
>CAZARO010000528.1:1683-4787 GCA_964487165.1 uncultured Solibacteraceae bacterium
ACGCGTCCACCACAATGCCATCCGGGTCTCCGAGCATGGCGCCCTTCGAACCGGAGATGGCGACGGGGCCGATGATCCCGGGGCTCCCTGGGGCGGCCGGCGTCACCTTGCGCACGCGGTTGTTGCCGCTGTCCGCGATATAGATGCTTCCGTCCGGCCCGGCGGCGATGGCGGTGGGGCCGTTCAGTAGGGCTGCGCTGGACAATCCGCCGTCCCCATTGGAACCGGTGCCACCGCTCCCGGCAAACAGACTGAGCGTGGCGCCCTGGGTGGCACCTTTGGATAGACTCATTACGCGCACCTGGTTGGTCATATTGTCCGAGATATAGAGGAAGTTCTGCGAGTCTATGGCGAGGCCGAAGGGCCCCAAAAATGTAGTGCTGGTTGGACTGCCGCTGGCCGACGTGAAGGCCGCGCAAGTCTCGTTCCCCGCGATGGTAGTGATTACCCCGTTGGTATCGATGCGCCGCACCACGCAGTTACTCGAATCGGCGATGTAAAGATTGCCCGCGGAGTCGAACACCAGAGCTTGTGGATAGCAGAGAGTTGCCGCAACTGCTTTACCGTTGTCGCCGCCATAGTTGCACATTCCGTTTCCGGCGATGGTAGTTATATTACCCTTGGTGTCCACCCTGCGAATCGCGTTATTATTAGTGTCGGAAACATACAGGTTCCCCGCGCTGTCGGTCACCGCCTGTTGCGGGCGGTGGAGCAGCGCGGCGGTCGCCGGTCCGCCGTCGCCGGCATAGTGCGTGGCCCCGGCGATTGTCGAAATGAAACCCAGCGGCGTTAACTTGCGGATGCGGTGGTTGAATTCGTCGGCGATATAGACGTTACCTTGCGCATCTACCGACAGGCCGCTGGGGCCGTTCAGCAAAGCCTTGGTTCCATAATTGCCGTCCCCGGAAAAACCGGCGGTCTGGGAGCCGGCCAGAGTGATGATGTTTCCCTGCGGCGAGATCATGCGGACCATGTTGTAACCCGCGTCCGCAAGGTACAGGTTGGATGACTTATCCTCCGCCAGGGCAACCCACGGCCCGATAGCGGTATCGATAGCCAACCCGTCATTTGGCGATACGCCATCCCCCGCGATGGTAGTGATGAGGCCATTCACGTCCACCTTGCGAATCAGGTATTCCTCGCTGATGTAGACGTTGCCGGCCGCGTCCACTTCCACTCCGTAGGGGTAAGCCAGTCCCGTCGAGGTAGCGGCTACTCCGCTCCTGCCGTACGCCAGCGTTCCGTTGCCGGCGATGGTCTGGATCTTACCGTCGGGCGTGATTTTGCGGATGAGTTGATTATAGGTATCGGCTACAAATACGTTGCCCAGTGCGTCTACGGCCACGCCGTTCGGTCCGTTGAGCATGGCGGAAGTGGCGGGGCCGTTGTCGCCGCCGTAACCTGGAGTAGTTCCCGCGAGTACGGTTACGTCTCCGTTCGGCAGGATCTTATAGACCAGGGCGTAGCCGTCAGCGGTGTAGATAGCGCCTGTGGAGTCCATTTTCATGTTAGCCGCGACCCCGAACACAAAGGTATTAATGTTGGCGCTTGCATTCACCACGCGAATGCGGTCATTGCCGTTATCGCCGATATAGATGTTACCGGCGCTGTCCGCCACTACCGATTGCGGAAACTCCAGCAGCGCGGAAGTTGCCGGTCCGCCATCTCCCAGGGAGCCGCTTCCTGCCAAGGTATTGATTGCATATGGGTAACTGGACTGTCCGCTAGACAGCGGAGCCACAATCAATACGATTAGGACAAATAAGGTCAACCTATACAAGTTAGACATATAGATATTAACTAACAAATATCTATATACGCTAACCAACAAAGTAATTCAAGCGGCTGTTTGGAACGGCCATAATTCTCCGCAACCACAATTTGTCTGGCCGTCGCGCCGAAAATCGCGCCTGCTAACGTTCGATAGCGCCGCGTCGCTACCCGTACTTCTAGCCCTTTACAGCGAGCTTCCGTTCCCGCAAACTGGAACCGTTATGGCCCTAGTGGAGGTCTCCGGCAAGACACAGCACACGCTGGGTTCCCTGAATCGTGTCCCGCCCTTCAATGAAACCGCGGTGAAGCTGCTGGTGAGGCCTTTCGGCGATGAAGACTCCATAGGCGACATCGAGGTTGCCTTTCGCTCCGACCCGGGCCTGGCAAGCCAGCTCCTGACCGCCGCGAATTCTGCGGCCATGGGGCTCCGGGCGCACGTCGGCACACTGCGTCACGCACTGGCAGTTCTCGGCCTGCAGCGCATACGCTCTTTGGTGGTCACCATCGCAACCTCCTCGTACATGCGCCAGTTCCCGTTAGAGGTCGTCCGCCCCATCTGGTCCCATGGCATCGCGACCGCCGTGATTGCCGAGAACCTGGCCGGCTATTCCGACCGGCTTTCAGGCGCCTCCCTCTACACCGCCGGATTGACTCACGATTTGGGCCGTCTCGGCTTACTGGCCGCCGACCGGCGCCGCTACTCGGCGTTTCTGCAAGAGGAATACGAAGACCGTGATGAGAGCGAGGTTACCGAGTGGGATCAGTTTGGCGTCATTCACACCGTGGCCGGCGGACTGTTGACGCAACTTTGGGGCTTTCCCGCGAACCTCTGCGGCCATGCCGAAAATCACCATGTAGAGTCGGGTTTCGACACCGAAGAAGACCGCATCGTGCATACCGCCTGCCTCTTGGCGGATGCCATGGGTTATCCCGAACTGCGCCTGCGCTCGGCCCCGGAGCCGGACAGCACTCTGTCCATCGATGACGCGTGCCGCAGTCTGGTGGAGCAGCGGATTCAGGAATTTCTGTCGTAAGAACTCAGAAGGAACGCCAGTTGAAGGCCACCTTCGGCATTCCGACTTCAGTATCCTTCCGTTCCGTTCCTTGACTTGCCTTTCCGCCTACCTCTTCAGCAGATGAATGCTGCCGTTCGACGTGGTCAGCTCGATCAGCGGACCGCCTTTTCCAATCTCGCCCTCCAGCCGGTTGCGGCTCAACTCGCCCTGCGCCCGCACCTCAAACTCCGTGTCAATGGACGCGTTGTTGGTGCGCGCCGAAAGGTGGGCGTTGGTCCCCTCAGGCATCCGCAGCGTGATGGGCGCGTTCGTGGT
>CAZARO010000529.1:0-4782 GCA_964487165.1 uncultured Solibacteraceae bacterium
GGCGCCTCTGTGTTTGCCAGAGCCTACCGAGCCGCGACCGCGAGGGAGCGGTCTATCAGCCGAAAATTGCAACTCCCTCAGCTATCAGCTTTCAGCTGCCGTGACTCTCACGGTAACCGCCTCTGGCCATGAAAATCACCGCGACCATCATTACCCTCAACGAGGAGCGCAATGTGGCCCGCGCCATCGAGAGCCTGCGCTGCTGCGACGAGATCCTGATTGTCGACAGCGGCTCTACCGATCGCACCGTGGAACTGGCCGAAAAGCTGGGCGTGCGGGTGCTGGAGGCGAGCTGGCTGGGCTATGCCGCGCAGAAAAACTGGGCCGCCGAGCACGCGTGCAACGAATGGATCCTCTCGCTCGACGCCGATGAGGCGCTGAGCGAGGCGCTGGAGGCGGAGATCTGGAATCTCAAAAAAAGCGGGCCGGAGTACGACGCCTACACCATGCCGCGCCTGGCGCGCTACCTGGGCCGCTGGATTTACCACTCCGGCTGGTATCCCGACCGCAAGGTGCGCCTCTACCGCCGCGACAAGGCGAAGTTTGTGGGCGATTTCGTGCATGAGAGCGTCCAGCCGAGCGGAAGGGTGGGGCACCTACAGAGCAATATTCTGCACTTCACGTGCGAATCGCTCTCCGAACACGTGAAGACGATGGACCGCTATACTACCCTGGCTGCGCAGGAACTGGCGGCGCGCAAGCTCAAGGTGCCGCTCTCTAAGATGATCGTGGACCCGGCCTGGACGTTTCTCAAGACCTACTTTCTGCAGCGCGGATTCCTGGACGGTCCGGAAGGCCTGACCATTGCCCACATGGCCGCTTTTTATACCTTCCTGAAATACTCCAAAGCGAGAAACATGAGCTGATGCGCATTCTGCACCTGGACGGCGGGAAGGAATTGCGCGGCGGACAGCGGCAGGTGTTGCGCCTCATGGAGGGTCTGGCGGCCGAGGGCGTAGAATGCGCGCTGCTGGCACGCAAGGGGGCGCCTCTGTTCCGCGCGGCGCAGGAAAAAGGGTGGCCGGTGAAACCGCTGGGAGTCGCCAACACCATCTTCGCGGCCCACCGGTACGATCTGCTGCATGCGCACGATGGCCACGGGCATAAATTCGGCTGCCTTGCCAGCGGACACAAGCTGGTGGTGTCGCGCCGCGTGGCCTTCCCGGTGCGGTCGCGGCTCAAGTACGCACGCGCGCGCCATTTCCTGGCGGTATCGGAGTTTGTGAAGCAGGTGCTCCAGGACGCCGGCGTGCCGGGTGAAAAAATAAGCGTGGTGTACGATGGAGTCCCGCTGCTCGAGCCTTCGCAAGGCTCGCGGGTGATGGCGCCGGCGTCGAGCGATGAGCAGAAGGGCACAGCGCTGGCGCGAGAGGCGGCGCGGCTGGCAGGAGTGGATCTCAAACTTTCCCACGACCTGGAGCGTCAACTGCATGAGGCCGCGCTCTTCGTCTATCTCACTTACAGCGAAGGTCTGGGCTCCGGCGCTCTGCTGGCCATGTCGGCGGGGGTGCCGGTGATCGCTAGTAAAGTGGGCGGGCTGCCGGAAGTTATTCAGCACGGCCAGAACGGCTTTCTGGTGGAGAACGACGCGCAGGAGATCGCCAACGCTATCCATACGGTGCTGGCCGATGGTAAATTAGCTCAGCGGATGGGCGCTGCGGCGCGTCAGACGGTTAAAGAAAAGTTCACTGTGGACCACATGGTCCGCCGTACCATGGAGATTTACCGGCAGGTCCTTTCATGATAGAAGCCAGTCTCGCGCTGTTGTTCGGTCTCCTTATCGGCAGCTTTCTGAACGTGTGCATCTATCGCTGGCCGCGCGACCTTTCGGTGGTGAAGCCGCGCTCGCATTGCCCGGCCTGCGAGAAGACCATCGCCTGGTACGACAACGTTCCGGTGCTGAGCTACCTGGTGCTGGGGGCGCGCTGCCGCTATTGCCGCGCACGCATCTCCTGGCGTTATCCGGTGGTGGAACTGTCCACCGGCCTGCTGTTTTTCTACTGGGTGTATGCCCATGGTGCGACCGCGCTGGCAATCAAGATGTGTATCTTCTCGGCGCTGCTGGTGGGGCTGATATTTTCCGACCTGGAGGAGCGCATCCTGCCCGATGAAATGACCCTGGGCGGCATTGTGCTCGGCCTGGGATTCGCGTGGTTCGTTAAGATCGACCAGCCTTACGGCCAGGCGCTTCTATGGCTGGTGGGCCTGCAGCCATCGGAGAAATACCGCTCCCCGGTGGAAGCGGCGATGGGCGCGGCGTTACCGGCGTTCTTTCTGTGGGGCGGCGGATGGCTCTATGAGAAATTGCGCCACAAAGAAGGCCTGGGATTCGGCGACGTCAAACTGATCGCCATGGTGGGGGCGTTTCTGGGTCTGCACGCGGCGCTGCTTACGCTGGTGCTGGGGTCGGTCGCCGGCTCCGTCATAGGGTACACTTACATCAAAGTGACACACCAAGATCCGTCCACTTACGAGCTGCCGTTCGGCACATTTTTGGGCCTGGCGGCGCTGCTAGCGGGGCTCGCACCTGGCGTGATGTAACACGGTCTAACTTCAGATAACACAGTTTTACTAACATAGGTGGAGTCCGTACCAGTGCTACAGTACCCGAATAGTATTTGCAACTCTTGTTTTACAGCTTCCCCTCTTGCAACTATGGTGTAGAACTCTCATAACTTTGCCCGACAGGTAGGAACGAAGTAGGGAATGCAACCTAGCGGTACGAACATAACGGATTGCCACCCGATATTCGCCACGCCGAATCCGTTGCTGATTGCAGGCGTGCGGGAAGTTCTGGCCGCGGCCGGAATACCACACGACCCGCGGATTGTTGCCCCGGACGGACTGGACCGGACATTGGCGCCCACGGATCGCTGCCTGGTGATCCTGGACGGAGACGCGCTGCCGCATCGCGATACCCTGGCGCACCTGTGCCGTTCTAGCGGATCGCAATTCGTGGTTTGGGCTGTGCGGCCTACCGCCGACTTACTCCGCATCGCTTTGGAATGCGGTGTCCACGGGCTGCTTTCCACCAGGCTTCCTCTGGACGAAGCCTCCGACGCGATGCTGCGTATTTGCCGCGGCGAGAGGATCTTCCGCTTCAATCCGGACTCCGGCCCGGTCATGTCCGCTAAGCCTTTCCAGCTCTCCCCGCGGGAACGGCTGGTATTGATGGCGCTGGCGGGAGGCGAGACCAACGCGGCGATTGCGGCGGCGTTAAACACCACGGCCAGCACCGTCAAAGGATGCGTGGCGCGCCTGTTCCGCAAGACCGGAACGCATAACCGCCGGGAACTGGCCCAACTGAGCTACGCCATGATTCAGGCCACCATGACACGTACCGTAGAACCAGCGAAGCCGGCTGCCGATGAGATCTCATTTGACGAACGCTGGATGCTAGAGAACTTATGACGCCTTCCCCCGGCAAAGCCCGCAGCGTCAGCAAGCGGAAGTATCGCCGGTTCCTGGTGAACCAACCGGCCCTGGTGTCGTGCGCCGATGTCGCCGGCCTGGTGTGGACGGCGCGCATCACCGACGTCTCGCGGCGCGGTATGCACCTGATCCTGCAGCATCCGGCCGTGCTCCACTCGGAGGTTCGCATTCAATGGACCAACCGGGAAATTCGCGGCACGGTCCGCTATCAACAGCGGCGCGGTGGAGAATACCGGGTGGGTGTGGCGCTGGAGAATTGCTGCGACTCGCTGCTGATCGACTTATTGGCCCGGGAGACAGTGGCGCTTCGTAAGATGGACCAGGAAGTGGCGGCGTCCTCCGCAGCCCTGCACCAGCAGATCCACGAGATGGCCTCCGCGCTGCAGGCGGCCTCGCGGGCAAGCGAGGTCAAGAGCCGCTTTCTGGCCAGCGTTTCGCACGAATTCCGCACGCCGTTGAACGGGATTATCGGCTTCTCGGAACTGCTGTACGACGCCAAGGTGGGACCGGTCACCATCGACCAGAAGGACTACCTTTCGGACATTCTGACCTGCTCGCGCCACCTGTTGACCTTGATCAATCAGGTGCTGGACCTGACCAAGATCGAGTCCGGTAAGATGGACTTCCAGTACGAGTCCGTGCAGGTGGAGGCGTTGGCCCGCGAAGTGATTCAAGGCATAAAAGCGCTCGCCGCCAGTAACCGCATTACGGTGCGCATTGAATGCCACGAAGGTGTCGGCACGGTGCGGGCGGATGCCGCCCGGCTTCGCCAGGTGCTCTTTAACTACCTTTCCAACGCGCTCAAATTCACACCCGAAGGCGGCTCAGTGCTGGTGCGCATTCTGCCGGAAGACGGGTCCAGTTATCGAATCACGGTGGAAGACAACGGGGTGGGAATTCGCCCCGAGGATCTGTCGCGGCTCTTCACTGAATTCGGCCAGCTGGGAACGGCGCGCCGGGCCGGTTCGGGAACGGGACTGGGGCTGGCGATCACGCGCCAGATCGTGGAAAAGCAGGGCGGAAAGGTGGGAGTGGAAAGCACTCCCGGCGCCGGCAGCCGCTTCTGGGCGGTACTGCCCGTGGACCCCATACAGTGACACAGGTGGGGCAAACCGCAACCAAAAGAATATTCACCACAGAAGCGCAGAGACACGGAGAAAAACAAAGTCAAAACCGGAGGGCACGGAGGTGGCAGAGGCCACAGAGGCGCGATCCTCTCGGGGATCAGCGTTTCAGCGCCTTCGGTTCGCGAGAATCGTCGCGGCTTGCGAAGATTCCGGCAGTTAGTAGTACAGGTGGGGCAGGATGGTATCCCAATGTCACTTACATTGGCCTATGAGCCGTACCTGC